>JAOPWA010000049.1 GCA_025965915.1 Dactylosporangium sp.
GGCAGCGGACGATACGCGAAAAGTGAAACCGCTGGGATCCCGCATACGGTACGTAGTCACCCAGCGGTTCCTCAAAGGACAGATGCCAACGACAAGGTCGCGGAGCCGGAAATCCGTCCTGAACCAAGTGAGCTGGACATTGTCCATACTCGATGTCATCCGGTACCAATGACGACATCGCTATCTTTAAATTTTCCTTTGCTATACGGAACGCATTCTCGCCCGCGAGATGCGGTGCCGTCAGGCCGCCAACTCCTGCTGCGGCCTTCGCCGCACGACGTCGGCGCGTCGCGAAGCGCCACCTCTGGCGACAACCACCACCGCCACCAGCCCGAGGGCGGCCGGGACGAGCAGGAAAATGCCGCACGAGGCGAGGACCGCCAGGGCGAACGCGGTAGCCACCATCGCGACCCGGCGACCGGCGCTACGCGGTGGCAGCACCCGAACCGCGGCGGCGGTGCCGACGATGGTGACGGCCGCGAGGCAGGCGGATGTCGCACGCATGAGCGCGTCGAGGTCCACCTTGAAAACCACGGTCGCCGCGGTGACCAGACCGGTCAGTACGGCCAGGAGGGCCAGGCTGCGGCGGGGTACCTCACCGGCCGCGCCGCCTTTCGCCAGCAACCGAGGCAGTGCGCCGTGGTCGGCGAGGGCGGCGCCGAGGCGGGTC
Organism: Dactylosporangium sp.; assembly: GCA_025965915.1. Classification (GTDB taxonomy): domain Bacteria; phylum Actinomycetota; class Actinomycetes; order Mycobacteriales; family Micromonosporaceae; genus Planosporangium. The sequence goes on from JAOPWA010000049.1 coordinate 671, forward strand.
CCACCGGCGATGTACGTGTTGATCGCGCCGAAGCTCAGGAAGACCGCCGCGGCGGCGGTGATGGAACGGGCCGCTCCCCCGATCCCATGCTCCAGCAGCAGGGTGAGGGGCACCGCAGACGAGGCCGCCCGGTCACCGAGCACGCCGACCGTCGTGACGGCCAGGCCGAGGTAGAGGACCCCGACGACGATGAGGGTCAGCACGGTCGCCCACGGCAAGTGGCGGCGCGGGTTGGCGAACTCCGCCGACAGGTTGCTGGCGGCCTCCCAGCCGGCGAAGGCGAAGAACAGCACACCGGCCGCGCTGACGACACCGGTCCAGCCGTGCGGGGTGAACGGCACGAAGTTGCGGGACTCGACGTGCGGGACGGCGGCCACGACAGCCGCGACGAGGAGCCCGATGAGCAGGACCACGAGCAGCAGTTGTACCCGCCCGGACAGGCGCAGACCGATGTAGTTGGCGGCGAACGCGGCGATCACCAGGCCGCAGGCCACCTGCGCGGTCGCGGACCCGTCGAGCCCAAGGGCCGCTGCGACGTACTCACCACCGATCAACGCGCCGGCCGGTACCCCGATCGGGACGGCGAGGAAGAACCACCAACCGACCGCCGCCGCAACATGGCGCCCGAACGCGGAACCGGCGAATGTCGCGACCCCGCCAGCGTCGGGAAAACGGGCGCCGAGCGCGGCGAAGGTGAGCGAGACCGGCACGCTCAGCGCCAGCAGCACGGCCCATGTCACCAGCGACGCGGGACCGGCCGCGGCCGCCGCGAGCCGGGGCAGCGCAAGAACGCCCGGCCCGAGCACCGCACCGACGAACAGCGCCGTTCCCTGGAAGAGGCCCAGCCGGTGGATATGCCGGTGGCGAGCCACCGTCGCCCACCGGGGCACCACGCTCAAGTCAGCCATGTACTCGCATCCGCCGGACAGTCATCGACACCCTCAAAAGATTTCGGCAGCCAACCACCCGGGAGCCTCACCGAGTTCCTCCCGGCCCGGGTCCGCCTATCGTAATGTTGCCATGAACCGCGAAATCTTAGATTTCCATACATCAGTCATCTTCCAGGTTCGGACAGCACGAAGAACAGCGCCACTCCCGAGCGGCCGGCCCCCGTTGCGAGGTCGTTGGTGTAAAGCCGGGCCGTGCGCGGCCGGACAGGCGCGATCTTGTGGCGCTGCCGCCGATCACATTGGTCAATCGGGGAGGTCCCGGCGCGAGAGCCGAACCTCTTCGGCGTCGAGCTGGGCCTGGATCTGCCGCAGAGCGGTGTCGTCGATGCGCTGCTCGTCGCGCAGCCGGACGGCGGTCTTCCGTTTGTGGTCGAGCAGTCCGAGGCGTAGCGCCCGGAAGTCGGTCTCGGCGCGGCGGCCTGGATTGGGATCGGCCTCGTCGCCGTGCGTGCGCAGCACCCCCAGGTGCTTTTCGTACTCGGTGCGCATCCGGTCGACCACCCGTGGGTCGACACCGCGTTCGGCGGCGATTTTCCCCATGTCGGCGAGGGCTTCTTCGGTTGCCACGGTCTCGGCCAGGTGGCGTTCGGCCTCGACGGCGGTGTCGGTCGGCAGGCGTGCCCAGCGCACCACGTACGGCAGCGCCAGGCCTTGCAGCCCGAGGGTGACGACGATGACCCCGGCCGTGACAAATACGATCTTGTCCCGGTCCGGGAACGGCGCACCGGAGGCCAGCCGCTCGGGTACGGCCAGGGCGGCGGCCAGCGACACCGCACCGCGAAAGCCCGCCACGGCGGCGACCACCTGCCCGCGGGCGTGCATCTCACGGGGCTGCTGCCCGATGAGCCGGCCGAGGTGCCGCGCGGCGAACAGCCAGGCGAAGCGGACGCCGATGACCACCGCCGACATGATGCCGACGGCGGAGACGGCGTGGGCCAGGTGCATGCTCGTCAGGTCCCGCGCCGCCGTCTGAAGTTGCAGCCCTACCAGGACGAACAGCGCCGCGTTGAGCGCAAAGGTGGACAGGCTCCAGAAAGCGAACGACTGCACGCGTGTGTCGGCACGGATGACCCTGGGGGCGATCTGGCTCAGGGCGAGCCCGCAGACCACGACCGCGAGCACCCCGGAAGCGTGGGCCAGTTCGGCCAGCAGGAAGGCGGTGAACGGGGTCAGGATGCTCACCACGTTCTCCAGGAGCGGGTCGTCGAGCAGGCGGCGTACCCGCACCGACAGCCAGGCGGTGACCAGACCTGCCGCGGCGCCTCCCGCATAGGCCAGCAGGAACAGCCACGACACGCGGACGGGGTTCAGCACCTGCTGGCCGACGGTGATCGCGACCGCGAGACGGTAGATGACGAGCGCGGTGCCGTCGTTGATCAGGCTCTCCGTGCGCAGGATGGTCATCACCCGGCTGGGCAGGGCGCGGGCGAGGGACGCGACGGCGGCGGCGTCGGTGGGTGCGACCGCCGCGCCGAGTACCCAGGCCGGTTTCCAATCCATCCCGAGGGTGTGCGCGACCGTCGCCACGGCACCGGCGGTGATGATGACCAGGCCGATGCTGACCAGCGCGATCAGGCTCAGGTTGCTGCGGATCTCTCGCAGCGACGTGGTCAGGCTCTCCCAGTACAGCAGCGCCGGCAGGAAGAGCAGGAGCACCACCACCGGCGGCAGTTCAACCGTGCGGAGCGTGGGCACGAACCCCAGCAGCACACCGGAGACCAGCAAGAACACCGGGGCAGGAACACCAAACCGGTGCGCGGCCATCCCGCACAACAGCACCGCAATCCCGAGGACGACGATGAGTTCAAGGCCGAGCAAGACGTTCCCCCGAACCGCAACCGAGGACGGCGCTTCCCGATCTCCTCCCCGACCAGGCAGAGTATTGCCGTGCCTGGTCGGGGACGTGGTTGAGCGCGCCTTCGACGTCGGCGACACACCAGCATGGCGGCGTCGGACCCGCCGCGCGTCACGGCGATAGGGGCGTCAGAGGTTGAGCCGGGTCGTAGGGCAAGCACGCCACCGACCACGAGCCGGCGAAACGCGAGGCGACCGGCCCGGACGCACAGTTCGGAGTCCCTCTCGTCGGATGTCTACGGCTGTTGAACGCCATGCGATAAGCGCGCGTACGTGGCCAACATCGTGGAAGAAATCGGATCACCAGCACCGTCAAGGTCGTGTTGTCTTTGTCCGGGGCCGCCACGACGCGGTCGCTGATCGCCCTACGCGCCAGCTGTCGCAGCTGCCCGGCGCCCTCCACCCAGTCATACCCGGTACCAGCCAGCCAAGCGCACGCTGATCCGCTATCTGGCACGCGGACAGTCGACCTTCACGAAGTAGTCACCACCGAGGTCGCCTTGAAGCTGCTGCATCGTGGCGATCAGCCCCGGATCCTTTCCGTGCGACTCAAAGCTGCACGTCTGCCGCCCCGTCTCCCCTCAGTGCGTGCTGAGTACCAGGACCGGGCGTCGCTGTTACACCAACGACCTCGTAAGGGGGGCGGCCGAACCGGACTGCCTGGCTGATCACCGGTAGCGAGCCGACCGGAACGGCCGTTCTTCGTCGAACTGTTCTCTGCGGAGCACGACCTGTACGCCCATCGGCATCGGGTCCCCGCTGGCCTGACCGGGCTGGCACAGGTCAGCGGCCTACGGGGGGATACACCAATCTCCGACCGGGCGCGTTTTGACAACTACTACATCGAAAACTGGTCGCTCTGGCTCGACTTCAAGATTGTGCTTCGGACGATCCGTGAGGTCTTCTTCGGCGGCGGTCGGTAGCGACAAGCCGACCCGCACGGGGCCTGAACCGTGCCCCGTGCGGGTCGGCTTGCGTCAGTTAGAAGCCCGGACCTGAGTTGCCAGGCAGGCCGGGCGCGCGGTAGTGCCCATGCCGGTCGTGCCGCTGTGGAATGGGCGCAACACCCAGGTCAGCGTGGCGTTGCTGCGAGTGGCGGGCACGTAGTGCGTTCTCAGCCTCCACCGCTTCGAGGTTGCCCGCTTCGCGAATGCGCTCCATCAGGCTCACGATCACGCGAAGCGTCGACACGTCGAGGTGCTGGACAAGCCACGCACAGATCAGGTCGTCGTAGCCGCCGAGCACCACGCCTCTGAGGGCGTCTGCCATGACGTCGGCGCAGTCACCGGGTGTGGCGTACGGGCCGACTGGTTGGACGTGCAGCGGCGCTACCGGCGCGAAATTCCGCGCCTTCATACTTGGCATCGGGTCGCCTCCTAGGGGCGATCAAGGGCCCCGGTCGGTGTTCACGCACTTACCGGGGTCCGCCGTTTGTGGGTGGCAGCGGCCGAGGGATCGGCGCCCGTCGACCGCCACCATCCTGACCGTACCTGTACATGTTCAGAACGTACAGTGAAAGTACGTCTAGTGACTGGACAAGGGCTGACGTACAGAACATGTACGTGCGTCCTAACCTGCGGCCATGACCAATCCGCTCTCTGCGGTACCGCTCTACCAGCAGCTAGCTGACCTGCTGGCAGGGCAGATCGAGCGTGGGGAGCTGCGACCAGGGCAACCGCTGCCGTCTGAGCTTCACCTTCAGCAGACGTATGACGTGTCCCGTGGCACGGTGCGGGTGGCGATGCGGGTACTCCGCGAGAGCGGCCTGGTCGTCACCGTGCAGGCACGCGGGTCGTTCGTAGCCGAGCGGTAAGGAAAGACGCCCCGGTGAACCGAGGCGCCTTGTGATCATGAACGCGATCGACCGGCTGTCGTACACCGCTGTACGTACAGCTTGCTGATCTCATCGCCGCTCAGATGGAACACGGCGAACTCGAGCCGGGTCAGCCGGTGCCGAGCAAAGAGCACTTGCGGCAAGAGCAACGACCAACACGGCCTTGCGCTCCTTGGCGATCTCGGTGAGCCGGTCCCAGCGCGTAGAGGCGCGGGTCGTCCGGGGACCAGTCGAACGCCGCGTCGTACTCGAGGTAGATGGCACGGAACTCCGGATCGCCGATCACGTCGCGCTTGTCGGCGAACCAGATCGCCGCCTCCTTCGGCGAGACCGACTGCAGCAGGATCCAGATGTCGCGCTCCGTCTGCACCGAGCGCGGACGAGTTCCTCGGCCCCGTTCCTGCAGTTGCGGTCATTGTGACGTGAGTCACGCCGGGAACACGGACCGACTCGCGAGACTTGAGTCGAGAAGACTCATGATTACCTGATTACAGAGGTGTGATGTGGCTACC
>JAOPWA010000053.1 GCA_025965915.1 Dactylosporangium sp.
CGGCTCCGGCCCGCTCGCCGAGGGCACGCAATGCCAGCCCGACCGCCGCGCGTTCGGCCGGCGCCGCCGGCGGCAGCGAGGTCGGGGCGACCACCTCCGAGTCCGCGGTGCCTCCCAGTCGCAGCCGGCGCAGCGGATCCGGGCGCAGCCGGCTCAGCCAACGCGACACCGGCCAGCCCATGGCGCCCACGGCCCGATGCCGGTACGCCTGCCGGGCGGCGTCCGCGACGACAGGTACCCCGGCCGCGGCGGCGAGCGTGCCGGTCAGCGTCTCTATCGTCGCGCGGTCGACGCTGTGCTCGGCCGCCTCGGGGCCGAGCAGCGGCGCCAGGTCGGCGGCGATCCCATCCAGGTCACCGCCGAGCCGCAGCAGTGCGGCCTCCCGCTGCGCGACCATGCTCTCGAGCAGTTCGCGCAACGGGCGCGGCCCAGGTCGCTCGACCGCAGAGGTCGCTAACACCGGTACACCGTCGAGCCCGTCGGTGACCAGCAGTCGTTTCAGGTCGTCCAGGCAGCGCTGGGTGTCGGTCGGCTCCAGCCGGTCGGTCTGGTTGAGGACGACCACGGTGACGTCGCGGTGGCGCTGGAACCGTGCCAGGTACTGCTCGTGCACCACCCGGTCGGCGTATTTCTGCGGGTCGAGGACCCAGACCACGAGGTCGACCAGGGCCAGCAGCCGATCCACCTCGATCCGGTGCGACTCCTCGACGGAGTCGAAGTCGGGCAGGTCGAGCAGGATAAGTCCGCGCAGCGTCCGCTCGTCATCGCCGTCCAGGGCGCTTTCGCGCCGGAACCGGCGCGACGGGGGTACGCCCAGCCAGTCCAGCACCTCGCCGCTGTGGCCGGTCCCCCACACGCAGGCGTGCGCTATCCCGGTCGTCGGCCGACGCACGCCGACCTGCGACAGCTGTAGCCGGGCCAGCGCGTTGAACAGGCTCGACTTGCCGCTGCCGGTCGCTCCGGCGAGTGCGACCACGGTGTGCTCGCCCGACAGTCGCAGCCGCTCCCCGGCGTGGTCGACGACAGTACGGGCAGCGGCCAGTCGCTGCTCGGGCACGTGACCGTCGACGGCGCGCAGGAACCGGCGTAACGCGTCCACCCGCTGCGGAACGTCGGACGATCCTGAAGTGATGTCGGTGTCGTGGCCCCGCAAAGTCTCCACGATCATGGCTGCACCCCGTCCAGGGTCGGCTGCGGCAGGCCGGTTCCACCAGTAAGCGGTGCCGCGGCACGCGCGGCCTCCGCGCTCGCGGCCGTCCGACGCAGCCGGTCGGCGGCCGTCGCATCGACGCCGGCATTGTCCAGTACGGACAGGAAGCGGCCGGCCTCCTCGGCGAGCAGCTCATGTATCCGCGCCGACAGGTCCTGCCGTGCCTTGTCGGCCAGATTCCGGATCGCCTGGTCGCCGAAGATCGCTTCAAGAACCTTCTGCGCGGCCACCGTAGTGCCACCCGCCACCGCGATCTCGACGCCGGTGGGGATGAACGATGTCGCGACGAAGACGCTCACCATCACCAGCAGGCCCGTCGCGTTGACCGCGAACGCGCTGGCCCGGGCGAAGGCGCGCTTGTCGCCCGCCTCGGTGCGTACCAGCTCCAGCACGCCCCGCTGCCAGTCGCGTACCAGTCGCGCGGTCCGCTCGGACAGGTCGGCCGAGGGTGCCGTGAGGTCGACAGCCGCGGCTGTTTCCGAGCGCTCCACTCGCTGCGAGAGCCCCGCTGTCTCGAGGAGTGCCGCGCCGGCCGGATGCACCCGCCAGGCCGCCACCACCCGCTCGGCCGCGTCAGCGGCGGCATTGCGTATCAGGGCCACGACTCCGGAGCCCAGTGCGGCCTGCAACCGTTCGCCGGGGTCGGACTGGCCGGTCACCGCCGCCGCCATCCGGTCGCGCAGCCGGCCCACCCGCGCCTGCAGCCCGCGCATCAGCTCGCCGGTGCCAACCAACTCCTGCCAGCGGGCGAGCACCTCGCCGCGCAGCAGCACGCCGTCGCGGATGCCCTGTTCGACCGACCTCCCGGCATCGCGGTAGGCGGTGCTCACGCCGGCAGCCAGGATGTCGGCCGCGTTGACCTGGGCGTCGGCGGCCTCGGCGAACTGCTCGACGGCGGGACCCAGCGCGGCGATCGCCCCGCCGACGGTCTGGCGGACGACGGCGGCCCGCGCGGCGCTGGACTTCGCCAGCGCCGCGAACCAGTCCCGTAGCGGTGCCACGATCCGGTCCGCCAGCAGCCCCTGCGCTTCCAGCCGGACCTCGGGCAGCACGAACAATGGCGCCGCGCCCAGATCGTTGGCGCGGAGCATGCCGGTCAGGTGCGGTCCGATCGCGTCGGCCGCGCCCGGTGGCACCCGGTCGAGGACCAGCGCGACGGCTGTGCCCCGGCTGCGGGCACTACGCAGCAGCTCCCAGGGCACGGCGTCGGCGTACCGGGCTGCCGTCGTGACGAACAGCCAGAGATCGGCGGCGGCAAGCAACTGTACGGCCAGCGCGCGGTTGGCGTCGACGACGGAGTCGATGTCGGGGGCGTCCAGGAACGCCAGGCCCGGCGTGAGCCCCTGGGCCGAGATGACCTGGAGGCTGTCGGTCCCGGTCGGTCGGTTGGTGGTCCGGGCGAGACCGGGCAGCAGGCGCGCCTCGGAGAACCACGGTGCATCGTCGGGGTGGCAGACGAGGACCGGTGCCCGGGTGGTGGGGCGCAGGACGCCCGCCGCGCTGACCGGCACCCGTACGAGGCTGTTGACCAGCGTCGACTTGCCGGCTCCGGTCGAGCCTCCGACGACCACCAGCAGCGGTGCGTCCAGCCGGCCGAGTCGGGGAAGCAGATAGTCGTCGAGTTGGTCGCGGATGGCGGCGGCGGCGCGGGTGGTCTGTTCGGCTTCGGGCAGTGCCAACGGGTACCGGACACCGGCGACCGTGTCGCGCAGGTCGGTCAGGGCGGCGACCAGCCTGTCGACCCCGCCGGCGACAGCGCTCGTCGATGCCGACGCCGTCGGCTCGGCCTGGTTGTCGGTACGGGCTTCGAGCGTGGTGGCGGTCGGCTCGCCGGCCGGCTCGGGCCGGCCGGTTCGCACAAGTGCCGGATCGCCCTGCGTGGTCACGGGTCAAGCGTGCCCGATCACGCCCTGAGCAGACAATGCGGGGGTACGTATACGTCGATCCATTGCCCGATTGCCCGCCGTCCACGTGCCGTATGTGTCGTTCAGATCACCGTACCGGGCCCAGGGGTTGCGCGTGGTCGGCTCAACCGTGACATTATTGAGCGCGGTTCACTCAACTTAACGACGAGGCTGTCCCTGGCCACTGGAGGAAAGAGAAACATGGCACGTGCGGTCGGCATCGACCTCGGCACCACCAACTCGGTGGTCAGCGTCCTCGAAGGTGGCGAGCCCACCGTTATCGCCAACGCCGAGGGTGCCCGGACGACGCCGTCGATCGTCGCCTTTGCCCGTAACGGCGAGGTGCTGGTCGGTGAGGTCGCCAAGCGTCAGGCGGTGACCAATCCCGACCGGACCATCCGTTCGGTCAAGCGCGAGATGGGCACCAACTGGTCGCTCGACATCGACGGTAAGAAGTACACGCCGCAGGAGATCTCCGCGCGGGTGCTGATGAAGCTCAAGCGGGACGCCGAGTCCTACCTCGGCGAGCAGATCGCCGACGCGGTGATCACCGTCCCGGCCTACTTCAACGACGCGCAGCGGCAGGCCACCAAGGAGGCGGGCGAGATCGCCGGCTTCAACGTGCTGCGTATCGTCAACGAGCCCACCGGCGCCGCCCTGGCGTACGGGCTGGACAAGGGCTCCAAGGAGCAGACGGTCCTGGTCTTCGACCTGGGCGGCGGCACCTTCGACGTGTCGCTGCTGGAGCTGGGCGAGGGCGTCATCGAGGTGAAGGCGACGGCCGGTAACAACCACCTCGGCGGCGACGACTGGGACGAGCGGGTCATCGACCACCTGGTCAAGACGTTCCGCGGCCAGCACGGCATCGACCTGTCGCAGGACAAGATGGCGATGCAGCGCCTACGGGAAGCGGCCGAGAAGGCCAAGATCGAGCTGTCCGCCGCTACCACCACGAGCATCAACCTGCCCTACATCACCGCCGGCCCGGCTGGCCCGCTGCACCTGGACACCCAACTGTCGCGCGCGGAGTTCCAGCGCATGACGCAGGACCTGCTCGACGCCTGCAAGGGCCCGTTCGAGCAGGCGATCAAGGACGCGGGGGTCCGGATCGGCGACGTCGACCACGTCATCCTCGTCGGTGGCTCCACCCGGATGCCGGCCGTGTCCGAGCTGGTGAAGTCGCTGACGGGCAAGGAACCCAACAAGGGTGTCAACCCGGACGAGGTCGTCGCTGTCGGCGCCGCGCTGCAGGCCGGCGTGCTCAAGGGCGAGGTCAAGGACGTCCTGCTGCTCGACGTCACGCCGCTGTCGCTGGGCATCGAGACCAAGGGCGGCATCTTCACCAAGCTCATCGAGCGCAACACCACGATCCCGACCAAGCGCTCGGAGATCTTCACTACGGCTGACGACAACCAGCCGTCCGTGCTGATCCAGGTGTTCCAGGGCGAGCGGGAGATCGCGGCCTACAACAAGAAGCTCGGCACGTTCGAGCTGACCAGCCTGCCGCCGGCGCCGCGCGGCGTGCCGCAGATCGAGGTCACCTTCGACATCGACGCCAACGGCATCGTCCAGGTCGGTGCCAAGGACCTCGGCACCGGCAAGGAGCAGTCGATGATGATCACCGGCGGCTCCGCGCTCGGCAAGGACGACATCGAGCGGATGATGCGCGACGCGCAGGAGCACGCCGACGACGACAAGCGCCGCAAGGAGGAGGCGGAGACCCGCAACCTCGCCGAGGCGCTGCAGTGGCAGACCGAGAAGTTCCTGGCCGAGAGCGGCGACAAGCTGCCCTCCGACGTCCGTGACGAGATCAACGAGGCGCTGGGCGAGCTACGTGGCGCGCTGGGCGGCACCGACATCGAGCGGATCAAGCAGGCGCAGGAGAAGCTCGCCACCGTTTCGCAGAAGGCCGGCACGGCACTGTACGAGCAGCAGGCAGCGAGCACGGCCGACGCCGGCGCCGGTGCGGCCGGTGCGACCGGCGGTGCGGCCGGTGCGGGCCCCGGCGCTGCGAAGGACGACGTCGTGGACGCCGAGATCATCGATGAGGACGACAAGCGGTGACCGAGAATCCCCGCCGCACCGACTTCGGTTCCCGGCCGGACGCGACGAGCGCGCGCCGGCCGGGCCCGGACGATGCCGGTCGGCACTCCTCGGGCGGGGATTTGCCGGAGGAGGCGGGACAGGAACGCGTCGTCATTCGGGACAAGCGGAAGATCAAAGTGTCTGACGGAAAGCACGCGAATAGTACGACCGCGGAAGCCGCCAGCGGCGAGACGCCGATCCAGGACGGGGTTGAGGAGGCGACGGTGGTCGAGGCGCAGCCGCAGGCCGGTGCGTCGACGAGCGCCGGTGGGTCCGATGACGCTGCTTCTGAAACGGTGGTGATCGAACCGGCAGGTGAGCAGTTCGAGACGGCACAGCCCCTTGGTGCCGAGTTGGAGTCGCTGCGGGCCGAGCTCGACGAGCGAACCAAGGACCTGCAGCGGCTGAGCGCCGAGTTCGCCAACTACCGCAGGCGCGTCGACCGCGACCGCGCGCTGGTGGTGGAGCAGGCGACCGGCAACGTGCTGGCCCCGCTCCTACCCGTACTCGATGATCTGGACCGGGCCCGTGACCACGGTGACCTGATCGGCCCCGTCGTGGCCGTCGCCGATCAGCTGATCATGGCGTTGTCGAAGTTCGGACTCACCCCGTTCGGGTCGAAGGGTGACCGGTTCGACCCGACCCGACACGAGGCGGTCGCCCACCTCACGTCAGCGGAGGTTACCGAGCCGACCTGCGTCGACGTGATGCGGCGTGGTTACCTGCTGGGCGAGCGGTTGCTGCGCCCCGCGCTGGTCGCGGTCGCCGACCCCGAGTGATCAACCATTGCGCCGGTCGCGGTGCCGCCACCCCTGGTGCCGCGACCGGTGATCACCTCAATCAGGAGGCACCCCGGTGAGTTCCAAGGACTGGCTGGAGAAGGACTTCTACGCCGTCCTCGGCGTCGCCAAGTCAGCCTCCACTGACGAGATCAAGAAGGCTTACCGCAAGCTGGCCCGCGAACTGCACCCCGACCACAACCCGGACGACAAGAAGGCCGAGGAGCGCTTCAAGGACGTCTCCGAGGCGTACGGCGTCCTCTCTGACGAGCGCAAGCGCAAGGAGTACGACGAGATGCGCACGCTCTTCGGATCGGGCGCGTTCCGGCGTAGCGCCCGCGCCGGAGGTGGGGGCGGGGGTGGCGTCCCCTTCGACCTGGCGGACCTGTTCGGTGCCGGGGCCGGAGCCGGTGGAGCCGGGGCGTCCACCGGAACCAGCACCGGTGATCGGCGGTTCGGCGGCGCGGGCTTTTCCGACCTGTTCAGCTCGATCTTTTCCGGCGGCGGTGGCGGGACGGGCCGCCGCGGCCCGGGGCGTGGGCGCGACGTCGAGGCCGAGGTGACGCTGTCGTTTGCCGACGCGGTACGAGGCGTCACCATGCCGCTCACGCTGCGGACCCCGGGTGTCTGTGAGACGTGCCGCGGCAACGGCGCGGCGCCGGGCAGCGAGCCACGTACCTGCCCGGCGTGCCACGGCACCGGCCTGGTGACCAGTAACCAGGGCGCGTTCAGCTTCTCCGAGCCGTGCCGGGAGTGCCAGGGCGTCGGCACCGTCGTCGAGGAGAAGTGCCCCGACTGTCGCGGCACGGGTGGGGTCACCAAGACCCGGACCCTCAACGTGCGCATCCCTCCGGGGGTGAACGACGGCCAGCGCATCCGGCTGTCCGGCCGGGGTGAGCCGGGCGACCGCGGTGGCGCCGCTGGGGATCTCTACGTGTTGATCAAGGTCAAGCCGGATGACATCTTCGAGCGCAACGGCGACGACCTCGCCCTGACCGTGCCGGTCACGTTCGCCGAGGCCGCGCTCGGCACCGACCTGCGGGTGCCGACGCTGGACGGCGCCGTGACCGTGCGGGTGCCACCCGGCACCCCCGGCGGCCGCACCCTACGGGTGCGGGGCAAAGGCGTGACCACCCGTTCCGGGCACACCGGAGACCTGCTCGTCACGGTCGACGTGCATGTGCCCAAGGACATGTCCGAACAGGCGCGGAAAGCGCTGCAGGAGTTCGCCGACGCAACCCCGCCCGCACCACGCGAACGCCTCGACGCCGCCATTCGTCGGATGACCGGAGGGAGCCGGCCATGACGGAGCGAATCGATCAGATCATCATCGGTATCGAGTCCGACGACAAGGTGCTGCTCATTTCGGTGGCCGCACGGATGGCCGGCATGCACCCACAGACGCTGCGCCAGTATGACCGGCTCGGCCTGGTGCAGCCCGGCCGGTCGTCGGGCGGTGGCCGCCGCTACAGTCCGCGTGACGTCGCGCTGCTGCGCGAGATCCAGCGGCTCAGCCAGGACGACGGGGTCAATCTGGCCGGAATCAAGCGGATCATCGGCCTGGAACAGTTGGTCGCTGATGTCCAGGAGCGGCTGGCCGCTATGCAGGCGGAGCTGGCCGAGGCCCGGCAGCGGATCGCGGAACTCGAGGCGACGACGTTCCCGCGTCGGGATCTGGTGCCCATGTCACGTGCCCAGACGGCGCTGGTCGTCTGGCGCCCACGCCGATCGGCGGCCGATCAGCCGTAAGGCACCGATCAGCCGTTGGTCACCGACCGCCTCAGCCGATGCGCCGCGGCTTGCGTACCAGGCCGCCCTCGCACCAGTCGTGGTAGTCGAACAACTCCGGCCGCACCAGCAGCACCCTGACGTTGTGGGCCCAGACGACGAGCATCTCGTCGCCGGTGTGCTCCGCGTTCTCGACGAACTTGCGTAGCCGACGGCGCGGATGCGCCCGGAAGTTGGTGCGGACGCCGTCCGCCGCGTAGATGTACAGGCAGTGCAGTGCGAAGCGACGGGCAGGGCAGCCGGAATCCAGGGCGATGTTGAAGAGCGTGCCGATGAGCCGGTCGCCGGAGACCAGCAGATCCCAGTCCGGGGGCAGGGTCTGGAGCAGCGTGGCGTCGGGGTGGTAGGCCCAGGCTTGCAGCTCGGCGGGGGTCGGATCGACGGGATTTGCGAAGCCGCGAAACGTCGCTGGTTGAACACTCACCGCTATCTCCTGTGGCCAGTCGGCTTCTTCGTGTCCTGGCAGGATCCGCGTCACCGTAGCTGGTCAATGCCGGTCTATGGAAGGGCACGAGTGGGCTGAGTGACAACACTGTCATGATCGGTCATTCGAGGAATGGTCCAGGCCCGGTAGATTCCTGTGGCGTGACCGGCGAACTGATTCCCCACAACCCTGAGCTCCGCCTGTCGGATGCCGACCGCGAGCGGGTGGTCGGGTGGCTCAACACCGCCGTTTCCGAGGGCCGGCTGACCCTGGTGGAGTTCGAGGAGCGCGTCGACGCCGTCCTGCGTGCCAGGACGTATGGTGACGTGGAGCCCCACCTTGCCGACCTTCCGGTCGCCGCCGCGGTGCAGCCCGCACGGGAGATCGTCGAGTTGCGCAACGTCGCCTCCAATCTCAAGCGCCGCGGGCGCTGGGCGGTCCCACGCCGTCTCGTCGTGCGAAACAAGGCGGGTTCGGTCAAGCTCGACTTCGCCGAGGCGGTGATCCAGCACCCGGTGGTCGAGATCGACCTGGAGGTGCTCGCCGGATCCACCGAGCTGATCCTGCCCGACGGGGCGACCGCCGACATCGATGACGTCCAGATGGTGGCCGGCAGTGCGAAGTCGAAGGTGCCGACGAGCTACGACGTGCCCGATGGGCGGCCGCGCTTCGTGGTGACCGGCTCGCAGAAGGCCGGCAGCCTGAAGGTGCGCTACCGGTACCGCTTCTGGCGCTGGAGCTGGTAGGTCCGCCTGCTCGTAGCCGCGCCGCCCTCACGGCTGCCGCCTCCGTCGTCGTGTCACCTGGCCGGCGCCGATGTGTTCGCGTTCTCATAGCTAACTGAAAGTTGAGTTAGATAGACTCAACTCAGTTTTGCGGCACGCCGATGAAGTCCGAGGAGCCGATGAACGCCGAACGCCTGACCACGAAGAGCCGCGAGGTCATCAAGGCGGCTGTGGACACCGCCGCCAACCACGGCCACGCCACCGTCGAGCCGTGGCACCTACTGCTCGCGCTGTTGGACACCGGCGGATCCACCGCCGCCGCACTGCTGCGCACGGTGGGGGCCAACCCCGCCGACGTACGTCGTGAGGCTGTCCGCTCGGTTGAGAAGCTGCCCTCGGCCCGGGGGTCATCCGTGGCTGAGCCCAGCGTCGCGCGCGAGTTCGCCAACGCGATCGCCTCCGCCGAGCAGATCGCCCGACCGCTGGGCGACGAGTACGTGTCGACCGAGCACCTGCTGGCCGGTCTCGCCCGCGTCGGCGGCGACGTAGGCGGCGCCCTGCGCCGCGTCGGCGCCACCGAAGACAGTCTCGTGGCCGCGTTCCCGCAGGTCCGGGGAGGTGACCGGCGGATCACCACCGCCGATCCCGAGCAGACCTACCAGGCCCTGGAGAAGTACGGCGTCGACCTGACCGAACGCGCCCGTGAAGGCAAGATCGATCCGGTAATCGGGCGCGACTCCGAGATCCGTCGGGTCATCCAGGTGCTGTCGCGACGCACGAAGAACAACCCGGTCCTGATCGGCGAGCCCGGCGTGGGCAAGACGGCGATCGTGGAGGGCCTCGCCCAGCGCATCGTTTCCGGTGACGTACCGGAATCTCTGCGCAACAAGCGCCTGGTGTCGCTGGATCTCGGCGCCATGGTCGCCGGCGCGCAGTACCGGGGGCAGTTCGAGGAGCGGCTCAAGAGCGTCCTGGAGGAGATCAAGAACTCCGACGGGAAGGTGATCACCTTCCTCGACGAACTGCACACCGTCGTCGGCGCGGGCAAGGCCGAGGGCTCGATGGACGCCGGCAACATGCTCAAGCCGATGCTGGCCCGCGGCGAGCTGCGCATGGTGGGTGCGACCACGCTCGACGAGTACCGCGAGCACATCGAGAAGGACCCGGCCCTGGAGCGGCGCTTCCAGCCCGTCCTGGTCGGCGAGCCCAGCGTCGAGGACACCATCGGCATCCTGCGCGGGCTGAAGGAGCGGTACGAGGTGCACCACGGCGTGCGGATCACCGACGCCGCGCTGGTCGCCGCCGCGGCGCTGTCCGACCGGTACATCACCGAACGTTTCCTACCCGACAAGGCCATCGACCTCGTCGACGAGGCGGCCTCCCGGCTGCGCATGGAGATCGACTCGCGGCCCACGGAGGTCGACGAGATCCAGCGGGCCGTCGACCGGCTCGCCATCGAGGAGATGGCCCTCGCCAAGGAGCCCGACCCGGCCAGTGCACAGCGGCTGGAGAAGCTGCGCGCCGAGCTCGCCGACCGGCGCGAGCAGCTGACCGCGCTCACCGAACGGTGGCAGTTCGAGAAGCAGCACATCGCCGCCATCTCCTCGATCAAGGAGGAGTTGGAGCGGCTGCGCGGTGAGGCGGAGCGGGCCGAGCGCGACGCCGAGCTGGAGCGGGCGGCCGAGCTGCGTTACGCACGCATTCCGGAGCTGGAGCGGCGGCTGGCCAACGCGGAGGCGGAGCTGGCCGCGCTACAGAGCGACGGGGCGATGCTCAAGGAGGAGGTCGGCGCCGACGACATCGCCGCCGTGGTCGGCGCGTGGACCGGTATCCCCGCCGGCCGGCTGCTCGAAGGCGAGACCGCGAAGCTGCTGCGGATGGAGGAGTCGCTGCAATCGCGCGTCGTCGGGCAGGACGAGGCCGTCGGGGCCGTCTCCGACGCCGTGCGGCGGGCGCGCGCCGGCATCGCCGATCCCGACCGCCCCACCGGTTCGTTCCTGTTCCTGGGCCCCACCGGTGTCGGCAAGACCGAGCTGGCCAAGGCCCTCGCCGAGTTCCTGTTCGACGACGAGCGCGCGATGGTACGCATCGACATGAGCGAGTACGCCGAGAAGCACTCCGTGGCCCGCCTACTCGGGGCCCCGCCCGGCTACGTCGGGTACGAGGCGGGCGGCCAGCTCACCGAGGCGGTTCGCCGCCGGCCGTACTCCGTGATCCTGCTCGACGAGGTCGAGAAGGCTCACCCCGATGTGTTCGACGTGCTGCTGCAGGTGCTCGACGACGGCCGGCTCACCGACGGGCAGGGGCGCACGGTCGACTTCCGCAACGCGATTCTGGTTCTCACGTCGAACCTCGGCTCACAGGTCATCGCCGACCCGACCCTGACCGAGGAGCAGCGCCGGGACGCCGTCATGGCGGTGGTTCGCGGGCACTTCAAGCCGGAGTTCCTCAACCGTCTGGACGACATCGTGGTCTTCGCCGCCCTGGCCGGTGACCACCTCAAGTCCATCGTCGATATCCAGCTCGCGCGGTTGGCGCGACGGCTGGCGGACCGCCGGTTGGTCCTCGACGTGTCCGACCCGGCGCGCGATTGGCTGGCAAGTAATGGGTATGACCCGGTGTACGGTGCCCGGCCGCTGCGCCGGTTGATCCAGACCGCGATCGGCGACCAGTTGGCCCGGGCGCTGTTGGGTGGTGAGGCCCGCGACGGTGACCGCGTCGCCGTGGACCTGGCCGACGACAAGAGGACATTGACAGTACGGGCTACTTGATTTCTTCCACGGTTTGGACACGTGCGGATGCTGGCGGGCCCCGTACGTGTCCAACGTCCGTCGAAAGGAGCGAGATGAAGGAGCTGGAACGGCACCTGCAGGATCTTGAGAGGGCCGAGGTGGTCGCGTTCGGCGGGGTCGGCTTCGCCGGTGAGGTGTTGTCGGTGACCAGGGCGTTCGAGGCCGTCGGTGAGCGGCTGTCGCCGGAACTGCGCCCGCGTCTGGGTCGCCTGCTCGACCGGGCGTCGCCGGCCGGCCGGGTATACGCGGCCATTCTGCTGGGTCGACTTGACCCGGAAGCGGGTCGGGAGGCATGGCAGCGGCTGGCCGGCGATCGCTCTCCGGTCGAGACGTTCAGCGGCTGTGTCAAGAACCGGACCACTCTCGCCGAGTACGCGGCCGCGCAGCACGAGGTCAGGCCGGCCTGACCCGGCGCCGGCCGGGGAGTGTGATCGCAGTGAACCCCTCATCCGGCCCGGAGGCCCGGCGGCCGTGGCCGCCACCTCCGGCCGGCGTCTCTGGGGCGGGGCGTCCGGCCCCGCCGTTGACCGTGTCCCTCGCGTCCGTCCTGCTCATGGCCGCAGCCGTACTCGCTCTGCTGCCGCTCGTCTCGCTGGTGTACGACCTCGCCCACTTCGACGACGTGCTGCGGCGCGCCGCCGAGCGGACGGCGGCCAGCCCGCAGGAGGTCACCCAGGAGCGCAATGCCAACCGCATAGTCAACGGTGTCGCCATCGCTGTCGTGCTGCTCACCGCGGCCGCACTGTTCGTACCCGCGCTGTGGCTGCGTCGCGGCAATCCGGTGTCCAGGGTGCTCAGCTGCGTGGCGGGGGTGGGGGCGGCGCTCTGCTGCTGCACGGGGTACGGCATGGGTATGGCCGGGCGGAGTTCTCAGAGCAGTAGCGAACTGCAGTCGGAGGTGTCGCGGCTGTCGGTGCGGGAGACGCCGGTGTGGGTAGGGCTGATCACTTTGCCAGCGATACTGGTGGCGCCGCTCGCGATCACCGCCGTGGTGCTGCTGCTCGTTCCGCCGTCCAACCGGTTCTTCCGGCCGGGGCCGGTACCAGTGCAAGATCCGTCCGGCGGTTACTACGTTTATCCAGCGCAGTGGGCGGGCGGCCAGCCCGGCGGACCCCCCTCCGGTGCGCCGCCGGCCAACCCTCCGGAACCGCTGGCCAACCCTCCGGAACCGCCGGCTAACCCGCCGGCCAACCCTCCGGAACCGCCGGCTAACCCGCCGGGCGGGCCCGATCATCCGCCGGGCGGGCCCGAACACCCGCCGGACAAATCGCCGCGCGGGTAGCGACTCGCACATTCGATCTCCAGCCGATACCGTCTCCTCCCGGGATAACCCGGGAGGAGACGTTGATGGCATACGCTGCCGCGTCGGTAGAGCCGAAGAGGCGGCCGACCATCGTGACGGTTGCCTGTTGGCTACT
>JAOPWA010000490.1 GCA_025965915.1 Dactylosporangium sp.
GGGCCACGGCGGGCGCCCAGGCAGGCGCCGCCGGTGGCGACGAAGTCATCGACGCCGACTTCACGGCAGGTTGATTATGAGCGAACCAGAGACGAACCCAACGTCGGCCGAGCAGCAGGCGCGACCCACGGGGCGCCTGGAGCAGACGGCTACTACCACGACCGACCGGCCGCTCGACGAGACCGCGACCGGCGCGCCACCTGGCCAGGCAACCGAAGCGCAGGCGGCGGGGGCACCGGCAGCCGGGGAGCAGCGTCCCGGCCCCATCGCGGCCACCGAGGAGACAGCTACCGCGGAACAGGCCATCGACGAGATGCGCGACCGCTGGCAGCGAGCCCAGGCCGAAGTGGAGAACACCCGGAAACGGTACGAACGCCAGCGCGCCGACGACTGGCGGGCGGAGCGGGCCCGGGTGGCGTCCGAGTGGTTGCCGGTGGTGGACAACCTGGAGCTTGCGCTGGGCCACGCCGCGGCGGATCCGCAGGCCATCGCACAGGGCGTCGAGGCGATCCGCCAGCAGGCCGTGGACGTACTGCACCGCCTCGGCTTCACCCGCCTCGACGAAGTGGGGATCCCGTTCGATCCGAGCCGCCACGAGGCGGTCCGGGTCGTGGACACCCGCGACGCGGTTCCGGGAACCGTGGTCGAAGTGATACGGCCCGGGTACGCGGCGCTCGACGTGCTGCTACGTCCCGCGGCAGTGGCGGTGGCCGGAAGGCAGGAGTGACATGGCGAGGGGCGATCGGGACTATTACGACGTACTCGGCGTCCCTCGCGACGCCAGTCCGCAGGACATCCAGCGGGCCTACCGTCAGCTCGCCCGCCGCCACCATCCTGACGTGAACAAGGAACCCGGCGCCGAGGATCGGTTCAAGGACATCACCGAGGCGTACGACGTGCTGTCCGACCCTAACAAGCGCAAGCGCTACGACCTGTTCGGGCCGCAGTGGCGGCAGGTGCCGGAGGACTTCGAAACCGCGGGCGCCGGGTTCCGGTCCCGAGCCGGCGCGGGCGGTGGCGGTGGCGGTGGCGGTCCGTGGGGCGGCCGGGTCCGCGTCGACCCGAGAGACTTCGCCGACACCGGCGGGATCGACATCGAGGACCTCCTCGGCGGCATGTTCGGCGGCCGGGGCGGCGGCTTTGGAGGATTCGGCGGCGGATACGGCGGCGGATTCGGCCGCGGTCCGGTGCCGGGCGCGGACAGCGAGGCCGAGATCCCGCTGACCGTGGAGGAGGCCTACCACGGCGGCCACCACCGGGTCACGCTGACGACCTCCGAAGGTCAGCGCACGCTCGACGTGAACATCCCTCCCGGAGTCGTGGACGGCCAGCGCATCCGGCTGGCAGGGCAGGGCGGAGGGGGCGCCGGCGGTGGCCCGCCGGGTGACCTCTACCTGGTGGTTCGCATCGCACCGCACCCGCGGTACCGGGTCGACGGGCGCGACCTCACCGCCCCGCTTCCGGTCACTCCGTGGGAGGCCGCGCTCGGAGCCAAGGTCCCGGTCGAGACGCCCGGCGGCACCGTGCAGGTCACCGTTCCGAATGGCAGCTCCTGCGGCCGCCGCCTGCGGCTGCGCGGCCGTGGCCTGCCCAACCCGCGCGGGCGGCCCGGTGACTTCTACGCCGAGGTACGGATCATGGTGCCCAAGAGCCTGTCTCCGGAGGAGCGCGAGCTGTTCGAGCAGCTTGCCAAGACATCGACGTTCAACCCACGAGGGGGGACTTGATGGCCTACAGGCTAGCAAGGTCGACGAGGACGGCGCGGCTGTCGCTGGACGCCTTCGCCGCCGACGCCGGCATCCATCCGGAACTGCTGCGCCGGCTGATCACATTGGGCCTCGTCGAACCGTATGTGGACGGGGCGGGCCAGTTCTGGTTCTCGCCCACCCAACTGTCAGCGCTGGCCCGGGCTCGGCGGCTGCATGACGGCCTGGGACTCAACTACGCCGCGCTCGGCGTGGTACTCGATCTGCTGGCTCGCATCGACGAGCTGGAGGCGGCGGTGCGGTCCGGTCGCCGGCCCTCCCGGAGGAACCCCTCATGGACATGAACAAGCTCACCCAGAAATCCCAGGAGGCACTGCACGACGCGCAGACCAAGGCGCTGCGCTTCGGGCACACCGAGGTCGACGGCGAGCACCTGCTGCTCGCCCTGATCGACCAACCCGAAGGGCTGGTACCGCGACTGCTCACCGCGACCGGGGTCGACGTCGACCAGGTACGCGCGGACCTCGAACGGGAACTGGGCCGCCGGCCGTCGGTGACCGGCCCCGGAGCCTCGCCCGGTCAGGTGTTCATCACCCAGCGGCTGGCCCGACTGCTGGACGCGGCCGAGCGCGAGGCGAAACGACTCAAGGACGAGTACGTCTCGGTGGAGCACCTGCTGCTCGCCCTGCTCGACGAGGGTTCGTCGACCGCGGTGGGGCGGGTTCTGCACAGCCACGGGCTGACCAGGGAGCGGTTCCTGTCCGAGTTGACCAGTGTGCGGGGCCACCAGCGGGTGACCTCCGCGATGCCCGAGGTGACGTACGAGGCGCTCGACAAGTACGGCCGCGATCTCGTCGCCGATGCCCGCGCCGGGGCCATGGACCCGGTGATCGGCCGCGATGCCGAGATCCGGCGGGTCATCCAGATCCTGTCCCGCAAGACCAAGAACAACCCGGTTCTGATCGGGGACCCCGGCGTCGGCAAGACCGCGATCGTGGAGGGGCTGGCCCAGCGGATCGTCAACAACGACGTGCCGGAGGGCCTGCGCGACAAGATCGTGTTCGCGCTGGACATGGGTGCGCTGGTGGCTGGCGCGAAGTACCGCGGCGAGTTCGAGGAGCGGCTCAAGGCCGTGGTCAGTGAGGTCATCGCGTCGCAGGGGCGTGTCCTGCTGTTCGTCGACGAGATGCACACGATCATCGGCGCCGGCGGCGGCGCCGAGGGTGCGATGGACGCGGGCAACATGCTCAAGCCGCCGCTGGCCCGCGGCGAGCTGCACATGATCGGCGCCACCACGCTGGACGAGTACCGCAAGCACGTCGAGAAGGATGCGGCGTTCGAACGGCGCATGCAGCCGATCACGGTCGACGAACCGACCGTGGAGGACACCATCTCCATCCTGCGCGGGCTGCGCGAACGCTTCGAGGTCTTCCACGGCGTACGGATCCAGGACGCCGCGCTCGTCGCGGCCGCGACCCTGTCGCACCGCTACATCACCGACCGCTTCCTGCCGGACAAGGCGATCGACCTCGTCGACGAGGCCTGCGCCAAGCTGCGTACCGAGATCGACTCGCAGCCCGCCGCGCTGGACGAGATCACCCGCCGGGTACGGCGGCTGGAGATCGAGGAGGCGGCGCTGTCCAAGGAGGAGGACCCCGCCAGCAGGGCCCGGCTGGACCAGCTCCGCAAGGAACTGGCCGACCTGCGCGCCGAGGCGGATGCGATGCGCGCCCAGTGGGAGGCCGAACGAAACGCCATCCACAAGATCCAGGCGCTGCGCGAGGAGCTCGAACGGATACGCCGGGAAGCCGAGGCGGCCGAGCGCGCCTACGACCTCAACCGCGCCGCGGAGCTACGCCACGGCCGGCTGCCCGACCTGGAGCGGCGGCTGCGCGCCGAGGAGGAGCGGCTGGAAAGTAAGCAGGGCGGGCATCGGTTGCTGATCGAGGTCGTCACCGAGGAGGAGATCGCCGAGATCGTCGCGCGCTGGACCGGCATCCCGGTCAGCCGCCTGACCGAGAGCGAACGCGAGAAGCTGCTGCGCCTCGACGAGATCCTGCATGAGCGGGTGATCGGACAGCACGAGGCGGTGCAGGTGGTGGCCGACGCCATCATCCGGGCCCGGTCCGGCGTCAAGGACCCCCGCCGGCCGATCGGATCGTTCCTGTTCCTCGGCCCGACCGGCGTCGGCAAGACCGAACTGGCCCGGGCCCTGGCGGAGGCGCTGTTCGACACCGAGGACAACATGATCCGGCTGGACATGAGCGAGTACCAGGAGCGCCACACGGTCAGCCGCCTGGTCGGGGCGCCGCCCGGGTACGTCGGCTTCGAGGAGGGCGGCCAGCTCACGGAGGCGGTCCGACGCAAGCCGTACTCGGTAATCCTGCTCGACGAGGTCGAGAAGGCCCACTCGGACGTGTTCAACACCCTGCTGCAGATCCTCGACGACGGTCGGCTCACCGACGCGCAGGGCCGCACGGTCGACTTCCGCAACACCGTCATCATCATGACCAGCAACCTCGGTTCCCATTTCCTACTGGAGGGCGTCACCTCCACCGGTGAGATCACCGACGAGGCGCGCGCGGCGGTCATGACCGAGCTGCGGAGATTCTTCCGGCCCGAGTTCCTCAACCGTGTCGACGAGACCGTTCTGTTCAAGCCGCTGACCCTGCCCGAGCTCGAACGGATCGTCGAACTGATGCTGGGCGACCTGCGAAAGCGCCTGGCCGACCGCAACCTGCGACTGGAGGTCACTGAGGCGGCACGCCGGTACATGGCAAGTGCCGGGTTCGACCCCGTCTACGGCGCCCGGCCGCTGCGCCGGTACCTGCAACGCGAACTGGAGACCCGGATCGGGCGGGCACTGCTGAGCGGCGACATCGGTGCCGGCAGCACGATCGTCGTGGACGTCGAGGCCGGTCAGCTCACCGTCACCTGGAGGCAGCCCGCCGAAGCCGCAGTTCAGGCCGGAGTCTGAGCGGCGGGCACCCGAGTGCTCGAGAGGTGGATCCATGGATAGAAGAATGCACATGCGATTGCTGGCGCTGCGGGGCGTGATCGCGCTCGCGTTCGGCGTACTGGCCGTGATCTGGCCCGGGGTGACCCTCGTCGCCCTGGCGATTCTGTTCGGCGCGTACGCGCTGGTGAACGGTGTGCTGACCATGGTCGCCGCGTTCCGCCGTCCGCAGGACGCGGCCCGGCGCACCGCGCAGGTGATCGCGGGTGTGCTGGGCGTGCTGGCAGGCATCCTGGCGCTGGCCTGGCCGGGCGTCACGGCGCTCGTGCTGGTTGTGCTCTTCGGCGCGTGGGCGGTCGTCACCGGAGCCATGGAGATCTGGGCCGCGACGCGTATCCCCGGCCAGTGGCTCACGCTGGCGATGGGCGCGCTGACCATGATTGTCGGTGTGCTGGTGCTGATGCGGCCCCTCATCGGCGCCGTCGCGCTGGCACTGACGATCGGGGTGTACGCCATCGCCGCCGGCGCTCTCATGCTGGTCGAGTCGTGGCGCCTGCACCGGTCGCTGGCCGGTCCGCGGGGTGCCGACCGGATAGCGCCCGCCGGCGCCTGATCCTCACCCGTGCCGTGGGGCGTGGAGGCGCACTCCGCTCCCCACGGCATGGGTATGAACCACCCACCGAAGGTGACGTTGACTCACCCGGCCCACTTCGATGATCGCCCCATGACTGACTTCGCAAGCTCACTGCAGGGTCAGCGCGCCCCCGACTTCTCCCTCCCGGCCGGCCCCGACCGGCAACTGAGCCTCTCGCGGCTGCGTGGTGAGCCGGTCGTCCTCGCGTTCTACCCCGCGGACTGGAGCCCGGTGTGCGGCGACCAGATGTCGTTGTACCAGGCGGTCATGCCGGAGTTCAGCCGCTACGGCGCGACGGTGCTCGGCATCTCGGTCGACGGGGTGTGGTGCCACCGGGCGTTCGCCGAAGACCGCGGCATCGGCTTTCCGCTCCTGTCCGACTTCGAGCCCAAGGGGGAGGTCGCGCGCATGTACCACGCCTACCGGCTGCCCGAGGGGGTCGCCGAGCGCGCGCTGTTCGTGCTGGACCGGGACGGCTACGTGGCCTGGAGTTACCTCTCTCCACCCAACATCAACCCGGGCGCGGACGGCATCCTCGCCGCGCTCGAAGCCCTTACCCATGAACGGCAGGCAGTCATATGACGACCCCGTTTCGCACGCCGACCGGCCGGCTCGCGGCACCCGTCACCGACCAGGACCACATCCGGGGCCCGGCGACGGCGCCGGTCACCCTCGTCGAGTACGGCGACTACCAGTGCCCGTACTGCGGCATGGCGCATCCGATCGTGCAGGAGTTGCTGCGGGAGCGACCAAACGTGGTCCGGTTCGCGTTCCGCCATTTTCCGCTGACCAATGTGCATCCGTTCGCAGAAGTGGCCGCCGAGACAGCGGAGGCCGCTGGCGCGCGCCAGCGCTTCTGGCAGATGCACGACTGGTTGTACGAACACCAGGACCAGTTCGACCCGGTGCACCTCGCGGCCGGCGTGGAGGAGGTCGGCCTGCCCGTCGACGAGGTGATCCACGAGGTCAACGACCACATCTATCTGGACCGGATCCGGCGCGACTTCGTGAGCGGCGCCCGCAGCGGCGTGAACGGCACGCCCACGTTCTTCATCAACGGCTTGCGCCACGACGGCGGCTACTCGCTGCCCGAACTGCTGGTCGCCGTGGACCAGGCCGCCACGGTCGCCGCCTGACCGGCGCTGCTCCCCGCGATGTCCCGCAGCACGACGGTGGGCAGCCCCGCCGACGGTGTTGGTTTGACCACTACCCGGCCGGGAAGTAGGCCGCCGGATGGGGGTCGAGCCGAATGGGGCCGAAAGGCACCCTCGGCCTTCAGGTCCGACTTCCACGTCACCGCAGGCAGGATGGCCTTCGCATGATGGTTGTGACCACGGAGTGGGTGGCCGGATACGAGATCCGCGACGTCCTGGGCGAGGTGCACGGCATCACCGCCCGGTCCCGCAACGTCTACAACGAAGGCGTCAAGCTGCTCAGCGGTGGCTCCAACCCTCGCATGAGCACCGCGCTGAGCCGCTGGCGCGACGACGCCGTCGCGCAGATGAGCCAACGCGCGTTCACCCGCGGCGCCAACGCGATCGTGTGCATGCGCTTCGACCACCGCGACATCAGCACCCACTGGACGGAGATCTGCGCGTACGGGACCGCCGTGTTCGTCGTCCCCACGCCCGTGCGGCGGGCGGTGGACGGGCCGGCCAGCAGGGTACCCGCTCGCGGGTGGGCACCGGCGCCGATGCCGACGCCGATCCCGACCGACTGAAGACGCGAAGGAACCCCCATCGGAGAGGATGATCGTGACCGGCGGAATGTGGGGACCCGACGACGTCGGGTCGGGCCAGTTCGACGACTTCCTCGCACGCTTCCTCGGCGGTGCCGGCCAGGCGCAGCAGCCGGTGCAGCGGGTCGACATCACCCGGATGATGAGCCAGGAGGCGCGGGAGCTGCTCGCCACCGCCGCGGCCAAGGCGGCCGACCTGGGCAGCTCCGACCTGGACACCGAGCACCTGCTGTGGGCGGCCGCCCACCGTGAACCGCTGCGCCAGTTGCTGTCGCGGGCGGGCGCCGACCCCGACGCCCTCGCCCAGGAGATCGAGCAACGGGGACGCCGGGACGCGCCGCGCAATGTCGTACCCCAGTTGACGCCCGCGGCCAAGCGGGCCCTGCTGCAGGCGCACCAGATCTCGCGCGCTCTCGGCGCGTCCTACCTCGGACCGGCGCACATCCTGCTGGCGCTGTCACTGAACCCGGAGTCCGATGCGGGTCGCATACTCGGCGAGCACCATGTCACCCCGGACGGGCTGCAGCGCGCGGCGAGCGAGCGCGCGGCGGCACCGACCACGCCGCAGCCGGCCAACCAGACCACCCCCACCCTCGACCGATACGGCCGGGACCTCACCGCCCTGGCCAGCGAGGAGAAGATCGACCCGGTCGTGGGTCGCGAGCAGGAGCTCGAGCAGATGATCGAGATCCTCGCCCGCCGCACCAAGAACAATCCGGTACTGATCGGAGAGGCGGGCGTCGGCAAGACCGCGGTCGTCGAAGGGCTCGCGCAGCGCATCATCGACGGCGAGGTGCCCCGCACCCTCGCCGGCAAACGGCTGATCCAGCTCGACCTGACCAGCCTGGTGGCCGGCACCCGCTACCGCGGCGACTTCGAGGAGCGCCTCAAGAACGTCATCGATGAGATCCGCCAGCACAAAGATCAGCTGATCATCTTCATCGACGAGGTTCACACCGTCGTGGGCGCCGGCGGCGGTGAGGGCTCCACCGACGCGTCCAACATCCTGAAGCCGCCCCTCGCGCGCGGCGAGCTGCATGTGATCGGCGCGACGACGATCAACGAGTACCGCAAGCACATCGAAAAGGACGCCGCCCTGGAGCGACGCTTCCAACCGATCCTCGTCCCCGAGCCCAGCGTCGACGACACCATCGAGATCCTGCGCGGGCTGCGCGACCGCTACGAGGCCCACCACGACGTCCGATACACCGACGAAGCACTGGTGGCGGCCGCCGAGCTGTCCGACCGCTACATCGCCGACCGGTACCTGCCCGACAAGGCGATCGACCTCATCGACCAGGCCGGCGCCCGGGTGCAACTGCGCGCCCACGTGCCGACCGTGGACGTACGGGAGGCCGAGCACGAACTGGAGCAGCTCACCCGCGACAAGGACCAGGCGGTCGCCGACGAACAGTACGAGCGCGCGAGCGCCCTGCGCGACGAGATGAGGCAGTTGCGGCAGCGCGTCGACAACGCCAAAGAAGGTGGCACCGACGTTCCCTACGTCACCCCGGAGGAGATCGCGGAGGTGGTCTCCCGAGCCACCGGTATCCCCGCCCGCCAGCTCACCGAGGAGGAGCGGCAGCGCCTCATGGACCTGGAGCAGCGGCTGCACCGCAGGATCATCGGGCAGGACGAGGCGGTACGCGTCGTTGCCCAGGCCGTGCGTCGGGCCCGTGCCGGGCTGGGCGATCCGAACCGCCCGATCGGGAGCTTCCTGTTCCTCGGCCCCACCGGTGTCGGCAAGACCGAACTGGCCCGGGCGCTGGCCGAGGCGCTGTTCGGTGACGAGACGCGGATGGTGCGCCTGGACATGAGCGAGTACCAGGAGCGCCACACCGTGAGCCGGCTGGTCGGCGCGCCGCCCGGATACGTCGGGTACGAGGAGGCCGGTCAGCTCACCGAGACCGTGCGCCGTCGCCCGTACTCGGTCATCCTGCTCGACGAGATCGAGAAAGCCCACCCGGACGTCTACAACCTCCTGCTACAGATCCTCGACGACGGCCGCCTCACCGACGCCCAGGGCCGTGTGGTCAGCTTCAAGAACACCGTCATCATCATGACCAGCAACCTCGGCTCGGACCTCATCACCGCGCAGCGCGGCACCATGGGCTTCACCCAGGAGGACGTGGAGAAGCCGCTGCGCGACCGCCTCCTTCGCGTACTCACCGAGCACATGCGCCCGGAGTT
This sequence comes from Dactylosporangium sp., assembly GCA_025965915.1. Lineage (GTDB taxonomy): Bacteria > Actinomycetota > Actinomycetes > Mycobacteriales > Micromonosporaceae > Planosporangium. The sequence continues at coordinate 9,225 of JAOPWA010000490.1, forward strand.
CGTCAACCGCGTCGACGAGATCGTCGTCTTCCAGCGGCTCGAGCTCGACCAGGTCCGGCAGATCGCCGACCTGATGCTCGAGCACACCCGGCGGCGGCTGCACGCCCAGGGCATCACCGTCGAGATCACACCGGAGGCGCTGAACTGGCTGGCCGAGCACGGGTACGAGCCACAGTTCGGCGCGCGACCGCTGCGGCGCACGATCCAACGCGAGGTCGACAACGTCCTGTCCGAGATGCTGCTCAACGGGCGGCTGAGCCCCGGTCAGCGCGTCAAGGTCGACGCGCGCGACGGGCAGCTTCAGTTCACGGTGGAATCGCCCCAGGATCAGTTGGCCCGCGCACGCTGACCTCGCTCCCCCGTCAGCACACTGACCTCGTTCCCTGACATCAGTACGGGTTGCCGTGACCGGGCAGGCGCCCGCGCAGCAGACCGCCGAGGCGACCGGGGAGGAAGCCGGCGTCCGACAGTGGCGGGCTCTGGGTACGCGCCCGGACCGCCATCCCGCTGAGCAGCTCACGCAGCGCGCTCACCGCGTCCACGGAAGGCCGCCAACCGAGCTCGTCGGCGGCGCGAGAGGTCGACATGAGCGGCGCCTTGAGAGCCAGCTCCACCCAGCCCCGGTCGACCGGCTGCAACCGCGCCCGCCAGGTCAGATCCGCCGCCGTACGCAGCACCGCCGCCGGCACCGGAACGGTTCGGCCGTGGAAGCGCGACGCCACCAACTCCGGCGTGAGGACGGGGTCGGCGGCGATGTTGAACGGACCGCGCGCGTCGCCGAGCAGCGCTCTGGCGTACGCGTCCGCCAGGTCGTCGGCGTGCTCGGCCTGCATCCGCAGCCGGTCGTTGCGCGGGACCAGCGGGAGGCGACCGTAGCGCAGCAGCCAGACCGGCGCTAACGGGCCGAGGAAGTAGCGGCTGATCTCGGTGCCGACCTCGCGCTGGAAGACGAGGCCGGGTCGCGCGCGGACGACGCGCAGCTCGGGGTGGTCGGCCTCGGCCCGGTCGAGCAGCCGCTCCACCTCCGCCTTGTCCCGGCTGTAGGAGGACTCGGGCACGCCGGTCGTCGGCCAGCTCTCGTCGACGAAGCGGTCCTTCGGCCCGGGCGCGTACGCACCGACCGACGACGCGTACACGAGCGCCGGTACCCGGGCCCGCACGGCCCCGTCGATCACGGCGTGGCTGCCGACGACGTTCGTACGGTGCAGCACCCGCTCGTCGTGGCTGGGCTGGATCTGCCAGGCCAGGTGCACGACGGCCGCTGCGCCGGTGAACATCTCACCGAGGCGCACGCCCGCATCCGTGGCGCCGATGTCCTGAGCGTGCCACTCGACGGCGTCGTACGGCGGTCCCGCGTCGGGCGCCGGTGGGCGGCGGGCCACCCCGACGAGATCGACGTCGGGCTCGCGCCGCAGTCGACGCAGCAGCGCGGTTCCGGTGTTACCGCTGGCTCCGACGATGACGATCCGCATGCCAGCGGGTTACCCCGCCTGTCTGCGGCCAACCGGTCACGCCGGCACTGACGCCGAGCGCGGAGTCCTCCTTGCGCTCAGCCGTTGCGGAATCGGCCAGCGCGGACAGCACCGTCAGGCAGGCTCCTCGATCGCCGCCCGGTCCTTCTCCTGCCATTGCGCGCGTTCCATGACGGTGGTGTCCGCTGCCGGGCCGTCCGGGCCGGCCGTCGCGGCCCCGACCCGCTGCGGCCGCTCCCGGCTGTCGCGGATCCAGTCCTGCCGCACGCGCTCCCGCTGTTCGCTGAACTGGCGAAGCCAGGTCTGCCGATTGAACTCCCTGACGACCGCCGCGGTGGCCCGCCGGAGGACATGCTCGGGTAGGGCTTTCGCCGCGGCCGCCAGGTCGTCGTACTCGTCGAGGCGCCCCGGCAACCGTTCGTCGAGGTCGGCGAGGTAGACGATCACGCGTCCCCCGCTCGTCTGCGCCACACCGCAGTAGGAGTCCGGCTCCCCCTCGCGGCGCGCCGTGGCGGGTTGCGGCTCGACCAGCCAGCGGCCGGTGAAGACGGCCGGCGCCGGCCATCCGATGTCGACGCTGAGCTCGAACATGAGATCGGGTGCGAGCCGGCGCAGGTAGCTCTCCGCCTCCACGGCATCGGCCCAACTGTCATGGGCAACGGCCCGGAACGCGCACACCACCGCACGTTCGGCGAGAACCGCCCGTACGGGTATCGGAGAGCTCATGCCGTCACTCTCCATCGCCGCACGTACCTCGCTGCGCAGTTCCATCAGCGAGACGTAGTTCGCGGCGGCTTCGCGGATCTGCGGTGCGCGTCGTTCGAGCACGGCGAACAGGTTTTCGACGGCGTCCCTCGCCTCGCTGCGGGCACGACCGGTGAGGTACGGCAGTGCCATGCGCGCTCCATGAAGGACTGCCCGCATCTGATCCCTGTTCACGTCCCCGGCGCCCTTCCGTGACCGCGTCGACCCGATGACCCCGTCGGCCAGCTTCCCCCACCTGGCCCGGTTTCCGTGCGCACGACTTCTTGCGTGGCGCAACTTCCGCCGAACCCGTGGTCTCAAACCTCGCCGGAGGATACGAATTCGGTGAGGTCGTGGCGCGGCGCCGAGGTCCGGGGACTGTTGATGTCCCGGCACATCGAGGGCGGCCCCTACTCGGCACGCGTCCCCGGATCACCGCCGACCGGACGGTGGTGGGCGGCTATGCCCAACGGTCGGCCGGCCGGGGGCTGAAACCGAATCGGCTGGTCGAGCGCGTCGGCGCCCAGCCGTACGACGGTCGCTCGCTCCTGCTGGTCATCCTGCTCGAGGCGGTCGAGGTCGGCGGCCGGCACCAGAGCCGCGATCGGCTTGCCGTGCCGCGTCACCACCACTCGCTCACCGCCATAGGCGACGCGGTTGACCAGGTCCGCGAACTCGGCACGCGCCTGGGTCACCGGGATTTCGTACGCCATACGGTCATGATACGTTCTGTACAGAACGTACGTCTCGTACGTTCTTCTGGAGGTGATCATGCCCACCCACAGAGGCGCAGACAGCCAACGAGGCCGGCACTTCCTGCCAACCATCGTCGAGCGGAGCAGCCGGGGTGAGTACTCGGTCGACCCGTACTCCAAGCTGCTCGGCGACCGGATCATCTTTCTGGGCACCCCGGTCGACGACACCGCCGCCAACGATGTGATGGCCCAACTGCTGTACCTCGACTACGACAATCCCGACCGGGACATCTCGATCTACATCAACTCGCCGAGCGGCTCGATCACCGCCATGATGGCGATCTACGACACCATGCAGCTC
>JAOPWA010000067.1 GCA_025965915.1 Dactylosporangium sp.
CCTGCTCGCGTCGCTGTTGGGCGAGCGTGCGCACGCCGGCGACCTGGCCGATCTTGGACGGAATGTTGATGAAACCCGGCCAGGCTCCGCCGCGGGCGCTGCCGTCCTTGACGGCGTCACGCCAGGCCGCGACGTGCTTGTCCACCTCATCCAGGGACGCCAGATTGTCGAACCGGTCGTGCAGCACGGGCGCCAGGTAGTGCAGGGTACCCAGCGAACTGGCGACGACGATGAGTCGCCCGTTGTCTCGCAGCAGCGGCGCGAAAGCTCGCAGCACCCGGGTGGTGCCGAAGTTGTTGACCTCCGTGTACTCGTCGACGATCACTCGTGGGTCGTCGTCCGGACCGACGCGCATGACGGCGTTGTTGAAGACGATGTCGATGCCGCCGTGGCGCTCCCGTAGTTGTGCGGCGAGTCGGTTCGCTGCCTCGGGATCGGCAACGTCGAGGACCTCGCCTCGGATCCGGGCGTCGCCGCCGGGCAGCGATTCGACGGCCTGGGCGACCCGGTCGGCGTTGCGGCCGGTGAGGTAAACGGTGTCCTGGGTGTCCAGGCGGTGGGCGAGTCCTTCGACCAGTGCCAGGCCCAGGCCCTGGGTGGCCCCGGTGACCAGGGCGATTTTCGGTGTGGTGATCATGCCGCTCCTTGGCTGTTGGCGAGCAGGGCCTCAAATAGTGCCCAGAGGCGCTGGGCGTTGGTTGGGTCGAGGGCGTAGCGGGCCACGCCGTGCAGGGTGCCGGTGCGCCGATCGACGGTCTCGGTCTCGGTCTCGGTCTCGTTGCAGTCGACGAAGTAGCGTCCGCCGACGCCATCGAGCAAGGGGGAGGCGGCGAGCAGGACCGAGGTCGCGGCGCCCTGCTCCACGGACTCGAGCAGTTCGGACGGGACCTGCTTGCGGTACTCGCGAAACCGAACGGGGTCTGGATCAAGCTCATAACACCAAGCTAAGAGCGAGCCGACCATGCGACCAGCGAAAGTTTCTCAACCCTGGTATGCCTATCTGTCATGGCCTTCACTGATGCCTCGCTCACCGCGCTGCGGGTCTTTCGTGAGGTGGTCGAGCGGGGCACGCTTACCGCGGCGGCTGCCGCGCTCGGCTACACCCAGTCCGCGGTGTCCCGGCAGATCGCCGCACTGGAACGTGCCGCCGGAGCGCCGCTGCTGGAGCGCCGCCACGATGGGGTACGGCTGACACCTGCCGGGCGCATCGTGGTGCGCCGCGCCGCGACAGTCATCGACCAGGTCGACGCCACCGCGCGCGAGCTGGCCGGCCTGCCTGACGAACACGGCACGGTCCGGCTCGGTTGGTTCACCAGCGCCGGCGCCGGACTGCTGCCCCAGGCACTGGCCACGTTGCGCCGAACGCATCCGGCCATCACCGTCATCAGCCGCGAGGGCAGCACGCCGGCGCTGGTGCGCGCCCTGCGCGCCGGCACCCTCGACCTCGCCCTGCTGGCCTCGACGCCGCCGTTTCGTCCGCCCGACGCCGAGACACCGCCCTTGGAACTACAAACCCTCACCGAACGCAGCCTGCTCCTGGCCGTGCCGGCGACGCACCCGCTCGCGCGCGGTGCGTTCGTCGACATCGCCGACCTGCACGGCCAGCGGTGGATCGCCAGCGCCAACTCCGGTGAAGACCGGCTGATGGGGGTCTGGCCCGGTCTGGACGAGCGGCCCGAGATCGCCCACACCGCCCGTGACTGGCTGGCCAAGCTACACCTCGTCGCCGCCGGATGCGGCCTGACCACCGTGCCCGCCGTAATCGCCTCCGCCGTTCCCGCCGGAGTGCGCGTCCTGCCGGTGCACGGAGGGCCGCTGGAACAGCGCCGCATCCTGCTCGCCTGGCTCCGACATCCGCTGCCCGAGCCGGCCGCCCGTCTCGCCGACGCCCTCCGCGCCGCCGCCGTCGAGTCGGATACCCCGGCGTAGGCCGGTTGCCCTGCCCGCCCGTGCATCCCCAGGTGCGGGAGTCGCTGGCGCCAACCAAGCGAGAGTGTGTAACCACCAGCATGCGCTCATTGGCAAAGTCGGACGACGAGCGCGACAGACGACGACCGCGCGCTTCGCAGCTACTTGTTGACGGTGCTACGACCGCAGCCCGGCCAGGCTAGGTCGAGGTGACCGGCAGGACGCTCTACTTGCGGCTGCCCACCGCGGTTTGGTGTGGCTCTCATCTGGCATGCGCCCCGCCGGTCACCGTGGCGCGGAGAGGCTCAAGGGGGGTTTGCCCAGCTCGAAGTAGCGCTGCCCTCCTCGCCGACATCGTGTCGGATTGATCGAGGAGGACAGCGTGAAGCATGTGATCATCGGGATGGATCCGCACAAGCGGTCGGCGACGATCGAGGTCATCGACCACCGGGAGAACGTCCTTGCCCAGGGCCGGTTCGGCACCGACCGCGACGGCTACCAGGCGATGCTCAAGGCTGGCCGGAAATATCCGCACCGGACGTGGGCGGTCGAGGGCTGCAACGGTATCGGCCGGCACGTCGCCCAACGGCTGGTCGCCGACGGCGAAACCGTGCTCGACGTGCCGGCGTCCCATGCCACCAGGTACCAGCGTTGGCCCCAGCTGACCAGGCGTTGACGCGGCGTCGAAGTCGCGATGGCAGTACCTGCTGCAGCTTTGTCAGGGCGCGCACCGAGATCTCCTCGATCCCGGTGATGGTGCCGGCGGCGGCCGAGCGCAGCCCCACCGCGACCGCGACCGCCACCGCCTCCTCGTCGTCGTCGAGTAGCAGTGGGGCAGTGCCGCGCCGACGCCCAGCCGGTAGCCGCCGGACACGCCCCGTGTGGCGTGCACCGGGTAGCCGAGGCTGCGCAGGCGTTGCACATCCCGCCGGACGGTGCGCGCCGCGACGCCGAGCCGTTCGGCCAGGTCGGCGCTGGCCCAGTCTCGACGCGCCTGCAACAGCGACAGCAGCCGCAGCAGACGGGCCGACGTTTCCAGCATGCACGAAGTCTGCCAGCTATCGCGGCCCGAAACTGGCCGCAATGGCCTCTAGCGTGGGCGTCATGGACCACGACACCGATATCCACCCGTTTCGCATCGACGTCCCCGAGGCCGATCTGGATGACCTGCGCGACCGCCTGTCCCGGACCCGTTGGCCCGATGAACTGCCAGGTGTCGGCTGGTCGTACGGCGTGCCGCTGCAGCGTTTGAAGGAGTTGACCGAATATTGGCGCACGAAATACGACTGGCGTGCCTACGAGGCCGTACTCAACGACTTCCCGCAGTTCACCACCGCCATTGACGGGCAGAACGTGCACTTCCTGCACGTCCGCTCACCCGAACCTGATGCCCTGCCCCTGATCCTCACCCACGGTTGGCCGGGCTCGGTCGCCGAGTTCCTGGACGTGATCAGGCCGCTGAGCGATCCCCGCGCGCACGGCGGCGACCCTGCCGACGCGTTCCACGTGGTCGCCCCGTCCATCCCCGGCTACGGCTTCTCGGGCCCGACAACCGCGACCGGCTGGGACGTGCCACGCATCGCCCGGGCCTGGGCCGAGCTGATGCGCCGCCTCGGCTACCAGCGATATGGCGCCCAGGGCGGTGACTGGGGCGCGCGGATCTCACCCGAACTGG
>JAOPWA010000068.1 GCA_025965915.1 Dactylosporangium sp.
GGTAGCAGCCATCGGATCTTCCTTCCGGGCGAAGCAACGAGTGTGATCGCCTGTACAGACCGGTGCCGTGGTCGAAAGTCATCGGTCGAGCGATGAGTTTTGTCGTCCGCCTGGTCTGTACCGACAACAGCATCCCGCAGGTAGCGCTTCCGTGCCCTACAGTCGGCCCAGGCGGCGTGAGATGAAAGGTCGTGTTCATGGCAGAAAACCCGGCCAATGAGGACTTTCTCCGTCTGGCCGACCCGTTCCGGCGTGAACTGCTGGCGCACTGTTACCGCATGCTCGGCTCCGTACACGACGCCGAAGATCTCGTTCAGGAGACCTACCTACGCGCGTGGCGCTCCTACGACCGGTTCGAGGGTCGTTCTTCGCTGCGTACCTGGCTGCACCGCATCGCCACCCGGGCCTGCCTGACCGCTCTCGAAAGCCGCAGCAGGCGCCCGCTACCAACCGGCCTCGGAGCCCCGAGCGCTGATGCGAGCGACACCCTGGTCGAACAGCCCGAGGTGCCGTGGCTGGAGCCCATACCCGACGCCATGGCCGGCGCCGAAACGACCGATCCCGCCGCGATCGTCGCCGCGCGGCAGAGCCTGCGGCTGGCACTCATCGCCGCCCTGCAGCACCTGCCACCCCGGCAACGGGCGGTCCTGATCCTGCGCGACGTACTGGCCTGGCGAGCCGCCGAGGTCGCCGAGGTACTCGACACCACGACCACCGCCGTCAACAGCATCCTGCAACGCGCCCGAGCCCAACTCGACCAGGCGGCGCCGACCGAGGACGAGATCGTCGAGCCCACGGCCGTGGACCAGCGCGAGCTGCTCGACCGTTATGTCGCGGCGTTCGAGGACAAGGACATCGCCGGCATCGTGGAACTGTTCACCAAGGACGCCGTCTGGGAGATGCCGCCGTTCACGGGCTGGTACCAGGGCGCCGAGAACATCGGCCGCCTCATCGACACCCAGTGCCCGGCCGATGGCCCAGGCGATATGCGGTTGGTCCCCACCCAGGCGAACGGCCAGCCCGCGTTCGGGCTGTACATGCGCGGCGACGACGACACCTATCGGCCGTTCAACCTGCCGGTGCTGACGCTGAGCGCCTCCGGCATCACGCACGTTGCCTGCTTCTTCGACCTTCGCCTGTTCGCGACCTTCGGCCTGCCCGAGACGCTGCCCGCCCAGCCCCGGCACCATGCGCGTTGACGGCGGCCAGACGATGACCGACAAACGCGCGACGGCAGCGTTGACCGGTGGGATCGCACTGCTGGAACGCGCCATCAACTACACCCTCGGCAGCCTCCACATTGTCACACCCGAGGCCCTGTCGCACCCCACTCCCTGCCGGGACTGGGACCTGCGAGCCCTGCTGGACCACATGAACGACTCCCTCCTCGCGCTGACCGAGGCGGTTGACATCGGACACGTCGACCTCGACGTCTCCGCCGACGCCAGCGACTCGACGGTTGATCCCGTCGCGAGCCTGCGCAATCGCGCCTCCCAACTGCTTGGCGCATGGACCGCTGCTGACCGCCGGCATCTGGTCTCCATCGGGGGCTCCCCGCTCACGACGGACATCGTGACGAGTGCCGGAGCCGTCGAGGTCGCGGTCCACGGGTGGGACGTCGCCCGTGCCTGCGGATGGCATCGGCCGATCCCGCCGTCGCTCGCCGACGAGATGCTCGGGCTCTCACCGCTCTTCATCACCGACGCCGATCGACCCACCCGCTTCGCCGCACCCGTTGACGTGCCGCCGCTGGCCGGTCCCGGTGACCGGCTGGTCGCATTCCTCGGCCGACACCCCTACCAGGCCCGGCCCGACGGCGTCACCTCCAGGTCCGCGCCGCCCGACTGACACCGAATGGTCCGTGGGTTCCGACTGCCGCATCCCGGGTGCGGCAGCCGGAAGCCGGTCGTTGTGTACGTTTGTACATGTGGACGGCGCCTCGGAGACCGACACCCGTACCCAGCGCGAACGTATGCTCGCCGGCGACCTCTACATCGCCGACGACCCGGAATTGGCCGCGGACAGCCTGCGCGCTATGCGACTGAGCGCGCAGTTCAACGCCAGTCCGCCCGACGCGACCGAGGAACGTAGACGGATTCTGTCCGAACTGCTCGGTTCGCTGGGTGAGGGCACCGAGATCCGGCCTCCGTTCCACTGCGACTACGGGTACCAGACCCACATCGGCGCGCGGACGTTCGCCAACTTCGGGCTCGTGGCCCTGGATGTCGCCACCATCACGATCGGCGACGACGTGCAGATCGGGCCGAACGTGCAGCTACTGACCCCCACGCACCCGATCGAAGCCGAACCGCGGCGCAACAAGCTCGAGGGCGCCCAGCCCATCACCATCGGCGACAACGTATGGCTCGGCGCCGGGGCGATCATCCTGCCCGGGGTGACGATCGGCGAGAACACCGTCGTCGGGGCCGGCGCCGTGGTCACGAAGAACCTTCCCGCAAACGTGGTCGCGGTGGGCAACCCGGCCCGCGTCATCCGGACCCTGTGACCGGCCCTCCAAGCACTGACCATGAGTGACAGCACGCCGTCGGACAGGCCTCGCCGCCGCTACGACCCCGGACGGCGTGAGCGTCTGATCGAAGCGGCGCTCGACGCCGAGTCCGGTGTCGCTGGGACAACGCACCGCCGGATAGCCGCGGCGGCCGACGTGCTCGGGTCCGGCCGCGACCTGGTGCTCTCGTACGAGCTCTACGCCGCGGCGGTCCGCAACCCGGCGCTGCGCCACGTCACGCAAGGCTGGATGGAGCGCAGCCGGCGGGCTCTCGAACGCCACTTCGACCCGGCGACAGCGCGCGCCCTGGACGCCCTCATCGAGGGGCTCGTCCTGCACAGCGCCCTGTCGACGGCCCCCATGACCACCGAGGAGATCCGCGCGGCAGTGCACCGAATGACCCGGTAACGCCCGCTTACCGCACCTCGTTGCGCACGGCCATGGCGGACAACAGCTCGTAGGCGACGTGGGATGCGGCGATTCCGGTGATCTCGGCGTGGTCGTATGCGGGCGCGACCTCGACGATGTCGGCGCCGACGAGGTTCATCGTGGCGAACGACCGGAGGATGGCGAGCAGTTCGCGGCTGAGTAGGCCGCCGGACTCGGGTGTGCCGGTGCCGGGGGCGAAGGCGGGATCGAGAACGTCGATGTCGACCGAGACGTAGACCGGACGCTCGCCGACCCGCTCGCTGATCCGCTCCACGACGCCTCGAACCCCGAGGTCGTCCATCTCCCGCGCGTGCACGATCTGGAATCCGACCTCCACGTCGTCGGTGAGATCCCTGGAGGAGTAGAGCGGGCCGCGGATCCCGACGTGCAAGCAGCCGGACCTGTCGAGCAGCCCCTCTTCGGATGCGCGGCGGAAGGGGGTGCCGTGGGTGTACGCCGCGCCGAAGTACGTGTCCCAGGTGTCGAGGTGGGCATCGAAGTGCACCACCGCCACCGGACCGTGCTTGTGCGCCATCGCTCGGAGCAGGGGCAGGGCGATGGTGTGGTCCCCGCCGATGGTGAGTAGCCGGCGCGAGCGTTCGAGCAGGTGGCGCGCCCCCCTGTCGATCTCGTTGACGGCCTCGTTGATGGAGAACGGGTTCACCGCGATGTCACCGGCGTCGACGACCTGCTGGCGACCGAACGGTTCGACGTCGAGCGCCGGGTTGTACGGGCGCAGCAGCCGCGACGACTCGCGTACATGGGAGGGGCCGAAGCGGGCGCCGGGCCGGTAGCTGACTCCGCTGTCGAAGGGCACTCCGACGACCGCTACGTCCACATCGGACACCTCATCGATACGCGGCAGGCGCGCGAACGTGGCGGGGCCGGCGAAGCGTGGCAGGACGCTGGCGTCGACGGGGCCGACGTGCTCGCCGGAGACGACGCGTGGCGGATTGTCAGTCAAGGTTTCCTCCGTAGAGTTCCGGGCGCCGGTCGGCGTGCACGTCGTTGTGCTCACTGATCCGCTTGTCCCGCGCGGTGTCCAGGTCGAGGTCGGCCACCACGGTCACCTCACGGCCGAGATCCAGACCGCCGATCGGCCAGCCGTCCGGGTCGACGATCATCGTCCCGCCGACCCACCCGACGCGACGCTCACTGCCTGTGCGGTCGGCGACCGCGATGAACATGCGGTTCGTTGCCGCCGCCGCCTGGACCCGAACGATCTCGCTCGGGCGCTCGCCCGCCGGCCGCGGCAACTCCGGCCAATTGACCGGGGCGCACAGCAGCTGCGTCCCCCGCAGCGCGGCCAGCCGGATCCACTCGGGAAACTCCAGGTCGTAGCAGATCATCAACGCGATCCGCCCATGCACGGTGTCGACAACGGGCGGTGCGGCGTCGCCCGGGGTGAACACGAGCTTCTCGCGGTCCCAGAGGTGCGCCTTGCGGTACAACGCCCGCACCCCGCCGGCATCCACCACCACGGCCGAGTTGCGCACATGTCCGTCCGGGTCCAGTTCGCAGAACCCGCCGATGAGGACCGCGTCGAGTCGGCGGGCCAGCTCCGTCCAGCCGGTGACCGTCGGCCCGTCGACCGGCTCCGCCAGGGACCGCGCCTCGGCGGCGTCGGTGAACACGTAGCCACTGTTGGCCAGCTCCGGCACCACGATGATCCGGGCCCCCACCGCGGCGGCGGCCTCCACGGCGTGCCGTACCCGTACCCGATTGCCGTCGGTGTCGCCGACGGCGATGTGGACCTGGCAGCAGGCCACCCGCACCGGTGTCACGGGTGCGGGTCGACGGACAGGTGCTCGTGCACTCCGAGCCACGTTCCGGACCGGTTACGGCGGAACACGATCGTCTCCCGCTCCGACAGCTCGGCGGCCTCCCCAGCCAGCCGGGTGCGTACGCGGTGGGTGAACACGGCAGTGTCCCGGCCCAGTATCTGCACCCGCTGGTCCAGGGAGCGACACCCGAGGACCTTGAACCCGTCCCGTTCCCACTCCCGCCAGATCTCCTCGTAGCGCGAGCGCGAGGTGATCACCTCGTCGGTGTTGTGGAACAGGAAACTCGCGTCTTCGGCGAAGCTGGCGAAGTAACGGACCACGTCGTGCGCGCCGAACGCCGCCACCAGCGCCCGAGCCGCGTCCAGCACCTCGTCGGGCGCAGCCGAGCTCACGAGGCCACGTCCACGGACGGCCGACCCGGCAGGGCCTCGGCCCCACCGACCAGCACGACAGCAATCAGCACGACTACCCTCCGACGGTCAGCCACTTGCGCCACTACCAGCAGCGATGTTGCCATGTATACAACCTCAGTTGCAAGACGGTAAACATACAGAGGCGACTGCGTCTGTTCCAATGGTCTGCCCCGCTTGCGATCGGGGCTTGTTTCGGCACGGAAGGGCGATGCGGTGAAACCGGTCCCTGTCTCTCCCAGTAACGGCAAGCTGCGGATCGGAGCGCGGCTGCGCGCCGCCCGTCAGCGCCAGGGGTTGACCATCGAACAGGTCGCCGCCAGCGCAGAGGTGACCAAGGGCTTCATCAGCCGGATCGAGCGCGACGAGACCTCACCTAGCGTGACCACGCTCGTGACAATTTGTGAGGTCTTGTCCCTGCCGATCGGGACGCTGTTCGAGGCGCCGCAGACCGACCTCGTGCGCGGCGCCGAGGCTCCGCGCATTCAGCTGACCGGCGCCGGCGCCGAGGAGCGGCTGCTGACCCCGCGTGGGCAGTCGCGGCTGCAGCTGATCCGATCCGTGATCGAGCCCGAGGGTACGGGTGGCGCGGAGCTGTACACGCTCAACTGCGAGCTCGAGGTCCTACACGTCCTCAAGGGCACCATCGACGTGATGTTCAGCCGGAACACGCAGCGGCTCGGCGCCGGGGACACCATGACCTTCTCCGGGCGGGAACCGCACAGCTGGGTCAATCCGGACCGGACCGATAGCGCAGAGGTGATGTGGGTGATTGCTCCCGCTTCTTGGGACACCTCGGCCTAGATGACTACGCCGAGCGGGCGCCTTCGGTATCCGCTCGGTTGACTTCCAGGCTTCGCTAGTTGACTAGGAGGCAATTTCAGTTCAACATGGGGCAACTTCAGTCCGGTGCGGTCGCACCCCATTTCCGAGGGAGTTGTCCGGTGGCAACAGATTTATCCCCGACACCCGTCGCCGCGCCACTCATCGAGGTCCGCTCGATCGACTGGGTGCCCGACGATGAGCGCCACGGCCGCCTGTGGCATCAGGCCCCGCTGTGGTTCCTCGGCAACTTCCAGTACTTCACGATCCCGATCGGCTTCATCGGGCCGTCCCTCGGCCTGTCCCTGGGCTGGACCATCCTCGCCGGGGTGCTGGGCATCGTGATCGGCACCATCTTCATGGCCTTCCACGCATCTCAGGGGCCGGCGCTGGGCCTGCCGCAGATGATCCAATCGCGGGCGCAGTTCGGCTACCGCGGAGTGATCGTCCCGCTGTTCGCCACCCTGTTCACGTACGTCGCGTTCAACGTCACCGACCAGGTCCTGCTCGGCGACGGCCTGCACAGCGCGTTCGGCTGGAACGCGAACCTGGTCGCGGTCGTCGCCGCTCTCGGCGCGGCCGCGTTGGCGATCTTCGGTCACGACTGGGTACACAAGGCGTTCCGCGCCCTGCTGTACGTCTCGCTGCCCCTGATGGTGATCGTGACCATCGGCGTGATCACCGGTCACGCCGGCGGCGGGCCCAGCCAGACCCACTACGGGTTCGGCTGGGTGGCCTTCATGGCGCAACTGTCCGCGTCGGCGGCCTACAACATCACCTACGCGCCCTACGTGTCGGACTACTCCCGCTACCTGCCGACGTCGACGAAGTCCCGATCGGTGATCGCCTCCGTCTTCTTCGGCGCCTCCGGCTCGGCCATCTGGCTGATCGCGCTCGGCGCGTGGCTGGCGATCCGGCTCGGCGCCACCGACGGCCTGGCCGGGCTGCAGACCGCCGGTAACAACGTGGTCCCCCACCTCGGCCAGGCGGTGGCGCTGCTGTCCGCGCTGGCCCTGGCCGCCACGATGGGGATGAACGCCTACGGCGGGATGCTCACCGTGCTCACCGCGGTCGACTCGGTCCGGCCGATCAAGCCGACACGCGCCGCCCGGGTCATCACCATCCTGGTGCTGACGGTCGTCTGGTTCGCCATCGCCAAATCGATCACGGCTGACTCGGTCAGCACCGTGTTCACCGCGCTGACACTGATGCTCTACCTGCTGGTGCCGTGGACGGCGACCAACCTCGTGGACTTCTTCGTCGTACGCCGGGGGCACTACGCGATCACCGACCTGTTCAAGCCGCGAGGCATCTACGGATCGTGGGGCTGGCGGGGGCTGACCGCCTACGCGATCGGTTTCCTGGTCGAGATCCCGTTCATGGTGCTGCCCCAACTCGGAGGCTGGAGCTACACCGGATTCCTGGCCAAGCTGATGAACAGCGTCGATATCGCCTGGCTCGTCGGGCTGGTCGTCACCGGGGTCGTCTACCTGGTGCTCAGCCGCTCGCTCGATCTCGCGACCGAGCAGAACGCCGAAGCGGCCAGCGACCGGGAGCTCAACGCCATGCAGGCGGCGGAAACCGCGTGACCACCAGAGCGCGGGTACTGACGCAAGCCGGCGCCCCGACGGTCGAGGCCCCGCTGGAGCTCGTCGAGCCCAGCGGGGACCTCGTCCGGGTGCGGTTGACCGCCAGCGGCGTGTGCCATTCGGACCTCCACGTCGCCGTCGGCGAGTGGACCGCTCCCCTACCGATGGTGCTGGGCCACGAAGGCGCCGGGGTCGTCGAAGCGGTCGGACCGGGCGTCGGCACGCTGCGCCCCGGCGACCACGTGGCGCTCTCCTGGTACGCGCAGTGTGGTCGTTGCCGCCCGTGCCGGCAGGGCAGTGCCTGGCTGTGCACCGGCACGCGGTCGACCAGCCACCTGCTGCCCGACGGCCGGACCTCACTGCGGGACGCCCACGGCGCTCCTGTCCACGCGTTCCTCGGGCTCGGTACCTTCGCCGACGCCACCGTCGTTCCGGAGGCCGCAGCCGTGGCTGTCCCCGGCGACGTGCCGGCGAGGGTCGCCGCGCTCATCGGATGCGCGGTGACGACCGGGGTGGGCGCCGTCCTGAACACCGCGCGGGTGCGGCCCGGCGACAGCGCGGTGGTCGTCGGCTGCGGCGGCGTCGGCCAGTCCATCCTGCTCGGACTGTCGCTCGTCGGAGCCGACCCGATCGTGGCGATCGACCTTTCCGACGAGCGGCTCGAGCACGCGCGGACCTTGGGCGCCACCCACCTGCTGCGCGGCGACGACCCGGATCTGGTGGCCCAGGTGGCGTCCATCACCGGCGACGGCGCCGACCACGCGTTCGAGGCGATCGGCCGAGCCGAGACGATCACCCTGCTGCCGTCGCTGGTCGGCCGCGGCGGACAGGCGGTCCTGGTGGGCATGCCAGCCGAGGGAGTGCGCGCGAGCATCGACCCGTTCGACCTCGCCGACGCCGGCAAGCGGGTGCTGGGCTGCAACTACGGAAGCAGCGTGCCCGCCGTCGACTTCCCCCGGATCGCGCAGCTGTACAGATCCGGCCGCCTCCCGCTGGACGCCCTGGTCGGCGCCGTCCGATCGCTCGACGAGGTCGACGAGGCGTTCACCGACCTGCGCAACGCCGTCGGGCTGCGCACCATCCTCGACCTCACCACGTAGTACCGGGCGGAACAGCCCCCAGATCAGACCGCACATCTGTCCTTTGAGGAGCGCCATGAATCGTCGAGTGTCGAACGTCATCGACGGCCAACTGGTGGACGCGGCCGACGGCCGCACCGCTGACCTGATCGACCCGTCCACGGGTGAGGTCAACGCCTACGCGCCGGTCTCCGGGCCCGAGGACGTCGAGCGGGCCTACTCGTCCGCCGCCCGGGCATTCGAGACGTGGCGCGAGACCACCCCGAGCGAGCGGCAGCGGGCGCTGCTGCGCTTCGCCGACGCCCTGGAGGCGCGCGGCCCGGAACTGGTGGCCGCGGAGAGCGAGAACACCGGCAAGCCGCTCGAGCTGACCGCTGTCGAGGAGCTGGCCCCGTCGATCGACCAGATCCGCTTCTTCGCCGGCGCCGCGCGCCTGCTCGAAGGCAAGAGCGCCGGCGAGTACCTGGCCGGCCACACCTCCTACGTGCGTCGGGAGCCGATCGGGGTGATCGGGCAGGTCGCGCCGTGGAACTACCCGATGATGATGGCTGTGTGGAAGTTCGCGCCGGCCGTCGCCGCCGGGAACACCGTGGTCCTCAAGCCGAGCGACACCACCCCGGTCAGCAGCGCACTGATGGCTGAGATCGCGGCGGAGTTCTTCCCGCCGGGCGTGCTCAACGTCGTGTGCGGCGACCGCGAGACGGGCCGGGCGGTCGTGTCACACAAGACGCCTGCGATGGTGTCGATCACCGGCTCCACGCGGGCGGGGTACGAGGTGGCGGCCGCCGCGGCGGCGGACCTGAAGCGGGTGCAGCTCGAGCTCGGCGGCAAGGCACCGGTGATCGTATTCGACGACGTGGACATCGCCGCCGCGGCCGAGGGTATCGCGGGCGCGGGCTACTTCAACGCCGGACAGGACTGCACGGCGGCGACCCGGGTGCTGGTCAGCGCGAAGATAGCGGACGAGTTCGCGGAAGCACTCGCCGAGCAGGCGCGGAACACCCGGACCGGACCGCCCAGCGACACCGATGTGCTCTACGGGCCGCTGAACAACGCCAACCAGTTGGGGCACGTCAGCGGGCTGGTGTCGCGGCTGCCCGACCACGCCAGGGTGCTCGCCGGCGGGTCGCGCCTCGGCGACAAGGGCTACTTCTGGCTGCCCACCGTCGTGGCTGGGCTGGAACAGTCCGACGAGCTCAGCCAGACCGAGGTCTTCGGTCCGGTGATCACCGTGCAGCGGTTCAGTGACGAGGACGAGGCGGTCCGGTGGGCCAACGACGTGGAGTACGGCCTGGCCTCCAGCGTCTGGACCCGTGACCACGGTCGGGCGATGCGGGTGTCGCGCCGGCTGGACTTCGGGTGTGTCTGGGTCAACTGCCACATGTCGATCGTGGCCGAGATGCCGCACGGCGGCTTCAAGCACTCCGGCTACGGCAAGGACCTGTCGATGTACGGCCTGGAGGACTACACCAGGATCAAGCACGTCATGCACAACATCGAATTCTGAAGACGTACGGTACGCGGCAGCTGATCAACGTCGAACGCGGCGCAACCGGTTCAATGGAGCGACCGAAGTGAAGATGGAGAAAGTGAAGTGAGCATGGTTCCTCAGCAGCGCCTGCTGCGTACGGAGATCCCTGGTCCACGTTCCCTGGAACTACACGTCCGCAAGAGCGCCGCCGTCTCGGCCGGTGTCGGCACGACCCTTCCGGTGTACATCGAGCGCGCCGGTGGGGGCATCCTCGTCGACGTCGACGGCAACCAGCTCATCGACTTCGGCTCCGGCATCGCGGTGACCTCGGTCGGCAACGCCGCGCCCCGGATCGTCGAAGCGGTACGCCAGCAGGTCGGCGACTTCACCCACACCTGCTTCATGGTCACTCCGTACGAGGAGTACCTGGCGGTCTGCGAGGCCCTCAACGAGGTCACCCCCGGTACCCACGAGAAGCGCTCGGCGCTGTTCAACTCCGGCTCCGAGGCGGTGGAGAACGCGATCAAGATCGCGCGGCATGCCACCGGCCGGACCGCCGTGATCGCCTTCGACCACGCGTACCACGGCCGCACCAACCTGACCATGGCGCTGACGGCGAAGTCGATGCCGTACAAGCACGGCTTCGGACCGTTCGCCGGCGACATCTACCGGGTGCCGATGGCATACCCGTACCGGTGGCCGACCGGCCCGGATCGCTGCGCCGAGGAGGCGTTCGCGGCCTTCGTCGAGCAGGTGCACGCCCAGGTCGGCGAGACCAACGTGGCGGCCGTCATCGTCGAGCCGATCCAGGGTGAGGGCGGCTTCATCGTCCCCGCGCCGGGCTTCCTGCGCGCGGTGGCCGAGTGGTGCCGCGAGCACGGCATCGTGTTCATCGCCGACGAGATCCAGTCCGGCTTCTGCCGCACCGGCGACTGGTTCGCCTCCACCCACGAGGGTGTCGTCCCCGACCTCATCACCACGGCGAAGGGCATCGCCGGCGGCCTGCCGCTCGCGGCGGTCACCGGCCGCGCCGAGCTCATGGACGCCGTGCACGGCGGCGGGCTGGGTGGCACGTACGGCGGCAACCCGGTGGCCTGCGCGGCGGCGCTGGCCGCGATCGAGACGATGCGCGCCGACGATCTGGCCGGCGCGGCCAAGCGGATCGAGTCGATCATGGTGTCCCGACTCCAGGCGATGGCCGCCAAGTACGACGTCATCGGCGACGTCCGCGGCCGCGGCGCGATGATCGCGGTCGAGCTGGTGCAGGGCGGCGGCTCCACGCAACCCAACTCCGCGCTGACCGCCCAGATCTCGGCCGCCTGCCACCGCGAGGGCCTGGTCACGCTCACCGCCGGCACCTTCGGCAACGTGCTGCGCTTCCTGCCGCCGCTGGTCATCGGCGAGGACCTGCTCAACGAGGGGATCGACATCATCGAGGGCGTCGTGGCGAGGCTCGCATGAGCGCCACACTTCCTTCCGGTACGCCTACCGAGATGCTCGTCGGCGGTACCTGGATCTCCGGCGAACAGGGCGACTTCGCCGTGCTGAACCCATCGACCGGTGAACAGATCGCACAGGTGCCACGTGCGGGACAGCGCGACGTGGCCCGGGCGGTCGACGCCGCCTCGGCCGCGCTGCCCGGGTGGTCCGCCACCGCGCCGCGGGAGCGGTCCGAGGTGCTGCGCCGCACGTTCGAGCTGATGATCGCGCGGCGCGAGGACCTCGCGTACCTGATGTCGCTGGAGATGGGCAAGTCGCTGACCGATGCCCGCGGCGAGGTCACCTATGCCGCGGAGTTCTTCCGCTGGTTCTCCGAGGAGGCCGTCCGCATCGGCGGTGAGCTGCGGACGGCGCCGGCGGGCGCCAACCGGATCCTGACCTTCAAGAAGCCGGTCGGCGTGGCGCTGCTGCTGACGCCGTGGAACTTCCCGGCCGCCATGGCCACCCGTAAGATCGCCCCGGCCCTGGCCGCCGGCTGCACGGTGCTGCTCAAGCCGGCCGAGGACACCCCGCTGACCGCACTGCTGCTGGGGCGGCTGCTGGCCGAGGCCGGCGTCCCGGACGGCGTCGTCAACGTGCTGACCACGGACCGGCCCGGCGAACTGGTGGAGTGGGCGCTCGCCGACTCCCGGGTACGGAAGCTGTCGTTCACCGGCTCGACCGGCGTGGGGCGCGTCCTGCTCAAGCAGACGGCCGACCGGATCGTCAACGCGTCGATGGAGCTCGGCGGCAACGCGCCGTTCATCGTGCTCGACGACGCCGACCTCGACACGGCGGTCGAAGGTGCCATGCTCGCCAAGATGCGAAACGGCGGGCAGGCCTGCACCGCGGCGAACCGGTTCTACGTCCAGCAGGGCGTCGCCGCGAAGTTCGCCGACAAGCTGGCCGAGGCGATGGGCGCGCTGCGCATGGGGCCGGGCACCGATGAGCAGACCCAGCTCGGCCCGCTGGTCAACGCCAAGCAGGTGAGCGGCATCGCCCAGCGGGTCGAGGAGTCCATCGCGGCCGGAGCGAAGGTCCGCCTCGGCGGTTCCCGCCCCGAGGGGCCGGGCTTCTTCTACCCGGCCACGGTGCTCACCGACGTCCCACCGGACGCCCCGGCGGGCAGGGACGAGATCTTCGGCCCGGTCGCGCCGATCATCGCAGTCGCCGACGAGGACGAAGCGGTGCGGCTGGCCAACGACACGAACATGGGGCTGTCCGGCTACGTCTACACCGGCGACCTCGCCCGCGGCCTGCGGGTCAGCGAGCGGCTCGAGGTCGGGATGGTCGGCCTCAACCGCGGCCTGGTCTCCGACCCGGCCGCCCCGTTCGGTGGCGTCAAGGAGTCCGGACTCGGCCGGGAGGGCGGCTACGAGGGCATCGAGGAGTACCTCGAGACCACCTACGTCGCCACCCAGTGGTGACTTCCTCCGCGGCGATTCAGCACTCGATGACGTTGACGGCAAGGCCGCCGCGAGCCGTCTCCTTGTACTTGACCTTCATGTCGGCACCCGTCTCGCGCATGGTCTTGATGACCTTGTCGAGTGAGACGTGGTGCTCGCCGTCCCCCCGTAGAGCGATCCGCGCTCCGGTGATCGCTTTGATCGCCGCGACGGCGTTGCGCTCGATGCATGGGATCTGGACCAGACCCCCGACCGGGTCACAGGTGAGGCCGAGGTTGTGCTCCATGCCGATCTCGGCGGCGTTCTCGACCTGCTGCGGCGTACCACCGAGCACTTCGGCCAGCCCGGCCGCGGCCATCGAGCAGGCGGATCCGACCTCCCCCTGGCACCCGACCTCAGCGCCGGAGATCGAGGCGTTCTCCTTGAACAGCACGCCGATGGCAGCGGCGGTGAGGAGGAACCGGACCACCCCGTCCTCGTCGGCTCCCGGGATGAAATTCGTGTAGTAGTGCAGGACGGCCGGGATGATGCCGGCCGCCCCGTTGGTCGGCGCGGTGACGACGCGACCCCCGGCGGCGTTCTCCTCGTTGACGGCCAGCGCGTAGAGGACGACCCAGTCCATCGCGGGCAGGGCGCCGTCGTCGTCCGCGCCCTGCTCCAGGGATCGGCGCATCGCCGCGGCCCGCCGGCGCACCTTGAGTCCGCCCGGGAGCACGCCTTCCTTGCCGCATCCGGCGTCGACGCACTCCTGCATGACCTTCCAGATACCGAGCAGGCCGGCCCGGATCTCCGCCTCGGTGCGCCACGCCTTCTCGTTTTCCAGCATGATGTCGCTGATGGACAGGTTGGCGTCGCTGGCGTGCTGGAGTAACTGCGCGCCGGTGGTGAACGGGTAGCGCAGCGGCGTCACGTCCGGCTTGATCCGATCGGCGCCCGCCGCCGCCTCGTCGACGACGAACCCGCCGCCGACGGAGTAGTAGGTGCGGCCGGACAGGGTCTCCCCCGCCACGTCCAGGGCGCGGAAGCGCATGCCGTTCGAGTGGTACGGCAGCGACTTACGCCGGTGCAGCGTCAGATGCGCGTCTTCGGTGAAGGCGATCGGGTGCCAGCCGAGCAGCCGTAGCTGCCCGGCCTCGCGGATCTCGGCGAGCCGCTGTTCGGCGGCCTCGGGGTCGACCGACTCCGGTTTGTGCCCTTCGAGACCGAGTAGGACCGCCTTGGGCGTGCCGTGGCCGTACCCGGTCGCGCCGAGTGAGCCGAACAACTCCGCCTCGACCGTCACGGTTTCGCCCAACTGGCCGCTGTCGGCGAGCGACTGGGCGAAGGTGGCCGCAGCACGCATCGGACCGACGGTGTGCGAACTCGACGGGCCGATACCGATCGAGAACAGGTCGAAGACGCTGAGGCTCATCAGTTGTCGAAGCTACCAATCTTGGTGGTGACCCACTCGTGGAACGCGCCGATGTGGTGCTCGGAGGGGACGAGGACGCCACCCTTCGCGTACGCCCGGGAGCTCATGGCCGGCTGGCAGCGCTCGCACGCGTCGAAATCCTGGACGTTGACGCGGTCGAACAGTTCGACGGAGCGGGACACGTCCTTGCCGGAGGCCACGACCTCCTTGGAGTACAGCCAGTCGCACTCCACGATCGTGCGGTCCTCGGCGATCGGGAACATGCGGTGGAAGATGATGTGGTCCGGTACCAGGTTGATGAACACCTGCGGCTTGATCGTGATGGCGTAGTAGCGGCGGTCCTGGTCCTCGCTCACGCCCGGTAGCTTCTCGAAGCCCTCGCTGCCGTCGATCGTGAAGCCCTTGATCTCGTCGCCGAACTCGGCGCCGTGCCCCACGTAGTACTGCGCGGCGTAGCCGTCGGCGAACTCCGGGAGAACCTCGGTCAGCTCGGGGTGGATCGTCGCGCAGTGGTAGCACTCCATGAAGTTCTCGACGATGAGCTTCCAGTTGGCCTTCACGTCGTACGTGATCCGCCGGCCGACGGCGAGCTCGTCGATGTCGTAGGAGTCGATCGCCTCGAGCGTTCCGAGCCGCTCGGTGACCGCCGCCTGCACGTCGGCCTCGAACGACGGCGGCTCGTCGGCCAGGCAGACCCACGCGTACCCGAGCCACTCGCGCAGGTGCACGTTGACGAGCCCGTACTCGGTGCGGTCGATGTCGGGCATCTTGGTCAGGTTGGGGGCGGCGATCAGCTTGCCGTCGAGGCCGTAGGTCCAGGCGTGGTACGGGCACTGGAAGGCGCGCTTGACCTCACCACTCTCCTCGGTGCACAGCTTGGCCCCGCGGTGACGGCAAATGTTGAGGAAGGCGCGAAGCTGGCCGTCGCGTCCGCGTACGACGAGGACGCTCTCGCGGCCCACCTGTACCGACTGGAAGCTGCCCGGCGTGGCCAGGTCACTGGTGCGCACGGCGCAGAACCACATGTTCTCGAAAATGCGCGACTGCTCCAGGCCGAAGACGGCCGGATCGGTGTAGTAATGGCCGGGCAGCGTCGGGATGAGGCTGGAAGGCAGGCTGATTGCGGTCACGGTGACACCTCGGGGAGGGCCTCGGGCGACGCGGACAGGTCACGTCGCGGGACGAATTTCGGGTACATGCGGACGCCCGACCGACGGTCAGCCGCGGATGCGCTCCATCTGCGCGTCGAACAGGGGCTCCGCCGCGACCGTCGCCGGCAGGTGCGCCCCGAAGTACTCAACCGTCACGGCGGTGCCGGGCACGGACACCACCGCCGGGAGCCAGGCGTACGCGATCGTCCGCCCGATGCTGTAGCCGTAGGAGGCGCTGGTGACGTAGCCGGCTGGCGCTCCGCTGACGAACACGGGCTCCTTGCCCATGACCACCGATCGAGGGTCGTCGAGGGTCAGGCAGGTGAGTCGACGCCGCGCGGTCTCCTCCGACCGCCCCTCGATGGCGGCGCGCCCGACGAAGTCGCCCTTGTCCATCCGGACGGCGAAGCCCAGGCCGGCCTCGTACGGGTCGTGCTCGGTGGTCACGTCGGTGCCCCAGGACCGGTAACCCTTCTCCAGCCGCAGGCTGTTGAAGGCGCTACGGCCCGCGGCGATCACGCCGTACTGCTGGCCGGCGGCCCAGAGCGTGTCCCACAGCTTGAGCCCGGTGTCGGCGCTGGCGTAGATCTCCCAGCCGAGCTCCCCGACGTAGGACAGGCGCATCGCCGTCACCGGGACCTCGCCGATGTAGGCCTTCTTGGCCCGGAAGTATTTGAAGCCGGCGTTCGAGAAGTCCTCGCTGGTGAGCGGCGCGACGAGGTCGCGGGCCAGCGGACCCCAGAGGCCGATGCAACAGGTACCGCCGGTGATGTCGCGTACCTGCACGGAGCCGTCGGCCGGCAGGTGCTGGCGCAGCCAGTCCTCGTCGAGCGGGCCGTTCGCGCCGACCTGGAACACGTTCTCGCCGAGGCGGGCCACCGTCAGGTCGCTGCGGACGCCGCCGTCGTGGCCGAGCATGAGCGTGTATGTGACCGAGCCGACCGACTTGGCGAGGTTGTTGGTCGTCAGCCGCTGCAGGAAGTCCAGCGCGCCGGGGCCGTT
The DNA here is from genome assembly GCA_025965915.1 of Dactylosporangium sp. Taxonomy (GTDB): domain Bacteria; phylum Actinomycetota; class Actinomycetes; order Mycobacteriales; family Micromonosporaceae; genus Planosporangium. The sequence continues at coordinate 16,543 of JAOPWA010000068.1, forward strand.
CACCTCGAGCCGCTTGAGCGGCGTCATGTCGTACATCGCGACCCGCTCCCGGGTCACCTTGGCCTCCGCGGCCGCGATGGGCGACCAGTACCGCGCCGACCAGGCGTCCCGGTCGGGAACCTCCACGGTGTCCAGCAGGCCCAAGTTGGCCTCGTACCAGTACGGCCGCTCCCAGCCCGCTCCCTCCAGGAAGGCGGCGCCGAGCTCCTGCTGGCGGGCATAGAACGGGCTGGTCCGAAGTGGACGCGGCCGCTCCATGGGCTGCAGCGGGTGGATGATGTCGTAGACCTCGACGAAGTTCTGGCGGCTGCGCTCGAAGATGTAGTCCGGCGCCAGCTGCACCTCCTCGAAGCGGTGCAGGTCGCACTCGTGGACGTCGGTGCGCGGCTGACCCTCGACGAGCCACTCCGCCATGGCGCGCGCGACGCCCGCGGAGTGCGTCACCCACACCGCCTCGGCGACCCAGAAACCCGACAGCTCCCGGTGCTCGCCCATGATCGGGCCGCCGTCCGGGGTGAAGGAGAAGATGCCGTTGAAGCCCTCCTCCACCTTCGTCTCGGCCAGCTCCGGCAGCAGCGCGACCGTCTCTTGCCAGGCCTGCGCGAAGTCCTCCTCGGTGAACGGGAGGACGCTCGGCATGACCGGTGCCTCGGCCGGCGACAGGATCTCGTCGACGCTGACCGGCATGGGGCGGTGGCCGTAGTAGCCGATGCCGATGCGGTCGCCGTGCTCGCGGTAGTACAGGTCGTGGTCCTGGTGGCGCAGGATCGGCTTGCTGGCCTCGAGTGCCGCGTCGTTGACGCCGACGAGGGAGGCCACCTGGCCGGTCTTCGCGTACTGGTGCGCCAGCGGCAGCAGCGGGATCGTCAGGCCGACCATCCGCCCGATCTTCGGGCCCCAGAAGCCGGCGGCGCAGACCACGATGTCGGCCTCGATGAAGCCCTGGTCGGTCTCGACGCCGGTGACGCGTCCGTTCTCCTGGCCGATGCCGACCACCTCGTGTCCACCGAGGAACCGGGCGCCGCGCTCCATCGCGCGCCGCGCCTGCGCCTCCACCGCACGGGGGGCCTTGGCCAGGCCGTCGGTAGGTACGTGCAGGCCGCCGAAGATCTTGCTCGCGTCGAGCATGGGGTGCAGCGCGGCGCACTCCTCAGGGCTGAGCAGCGTCCCTTCGACCCCCCACGCGGTGGCCAGGCCGTGCTTGCGCTTGAGGTCGGCCCAGCGCTCCTCGGTCGTGGCGACCTCGATGCCGCCGACCTGCTGGAAGCACCACTCGCCGTCCAGCGTCAGGGCGCTGAGCTTGCGCACGGTGTAGGCCGCGAACTCCGTCATCGTCTTGGACGTGTTCGTCTGGAACACCAGGCCGGGTGCGTGCGAGCTCGACCCGCCGGTGGCGAAGAGCGGTCCCTGGTCGACCACGGTCACGTCGGTCCAGCCGCGCTCGGTCAGCTCGTCAGCCAGCGCTGAACCGACGACGCCCGCGCCGATGATCACTACGCGTGGGGGCTTGGTCATGGGGGTCCTTTCCAAGCGTCTGGTCGCAACCCGACTCGGTGTTCCATTACGCAGCTCTGTGTTCCACCACGCGCAACGATGTGTGGAATACGCAACAGCATGTCCAATGGGTGGGCCCAAGTCAATAGGCACTGCGGTCCCTCGATGGGGGTAGCGGCCGAAGCCGCTGAGGAGGGTCGTGGTGCCGCAAGCAGCCCCCGATCCGGGCGCTGCGCAGCCACCCGAGGAAGCGCAGGTACAACTCCCCCGCGGGTACGTCGCACAGATCCTCGGACGCCTCGACGAAGTACGACGCCATCACCAGCGACAGGCAGACCTGCGCGCGGTCGTACTCCGCCGTGAGCTGCCCTCGTCGGGTCGGACACGGCCAGTCCTGCGCGCACCCGGCACAGATCCACCGGGGCCGCATCGGGGTGTGAAGCGTGGTCACCGAAACCGCCCGACGTTGCCGCGTATCCGCTCCAGGCGGAGCGTCTCCTCCAGCGCGACGACGGCCAGGCACGGGTACGCGGTCCCGCAGGTCAGGCAGGTGAGCTGGACAGCGCAGCCCCACCAGGTGACCGTGGGGGTATGAGCGGCCCGTATCCGGGCCACGATTTCCGGGTCCATGGGATTCCCTCCGAGTGGTGAGGGCGCGACGGCCGGGGCCTTGTCGCTCGTCCGACCGCCGCACCCCGTACACAGCGCGGCGCTGCGCTCCACACAACAGGTCGGGGCTACCGCCTTCCATTGCGAGAACTGCGCAGAACTGAGGCATCGGCGTTGCGTCACGGCCGGTGGCCTGGATGAATGAATCCGTGACCGCGGACCCGGCCAAGGAGGAGGGCGATCATGCCGCCCAGGCGGTACCGCCTGTCCCAGCGACGCAAGACCGTCGGGCTAAGCCAAGAACGGTTGGCCGAGGTCATGGGGGTGGATCGCTCGACCGTCGTCCGGTGGGAGCGGGCTGACACCGACCCTCAGCCCTGGCACCGGCCCCGCCTCGCTGACGCGCTCAAGCTGTCGGTTGATGAACTGGCTGAGCTGCTGAGCGACATCGGTCAAACGACGTCGAGGTCGACAGCACCTCCGCGCCTCCCGGGCAACCGGGAACTCGGCGAGTTGGCGGCGTTCAGTGTTAGCGACTTGGACACGTTGCAATCGTTCCGGAAGGCCGATCGTCAAGTCGGCGGCAGGTATCTGTACGCCACAGTGACCAGCTACCTGCAACGAACGATTGCCCCACGGCTGTTCGGCCACGCGCCTGACACCGACGAGCAATCAGTGTTCGTTGCCGCCGCTGGCCTTACTGAGATGGCCGGCTGGATGGCGCACGACGCCGGGTGCGACTTACTTGCCGAACAACACTTCCAACGAGCGCTGGGCATGGCGCAGATCGGACAGGACCACCAGCTCAGTGCCCACATCTGTGGCAGCCTCAGCCACCTGGCGCACCACATCAATCAGCCGAGCCAGGCCCTCGCCTACGCACGTCAAGGACACAGGTACCTCGCCGGCGGGCGGAGCCATCCGGGGATCGAAGCC
>JAOPWA010000494.1 GCA_025965915.1 Dactylosporangium sp.
AGCGGCGGCGGAGGTGGCGGCGGCGGCAGAAGTCTGCGGGGCCGGCTGGTCGTCCGAAGGGACGGTCGCCAGTTTCTGGCCGGCTACGGCTGCCGCCGCTTCGAGCGACGGCAGTTCGTCGATACGCCGCTGGACCCCGCCCAACTGTTCGGACAGGGCGTCCCGGTGGGCTCCGAGCGCGTCGACCAGCCACCGGGCCGACGCGATCACCTGACTACTGACCGCCCCCGCGCGTTCCATCACCCGGCGCGCGGTGTCGCGGGCCTCGGTGACGTGCCGTTCGGCCCAGCCCTCGATCGCCGCGCGGCGCTCGGCTGCCGCGGCGTCCTCGGCGGCCCGGCGGTGGGACAGCATGGCCTCCAGTGCCGAGGTTGCCTGCCCGGCCTGCTGGCGGGCATGCACGAGGGCGTTCTCGGCCTCCTCGCGCATGGCCCGTGTTTCGGTCTCGGCACGGGAACGCAGGTCGTCGGCCTCCACGGCCGCAATGTCGATGATCTGTCGCAGTCGGGCACCGACCACGGCCGATTCCGGCTTGTTGGGGTCGCAGGCGCACAGGGACGCCGACTTGGTCAAATCGTCGACCCGGGCGGCGAGGACCTGCTCGTTTCGGCGCACGGCGCCAAGTTCCGAGGTCAACTCCTCGATGCGCTGCTGGGTGCGGGTCACATACTTGTTCACCTGCCGCCGGTCGTAGCCGCGCAGCGCCCCGTCGAACCCGGCGTGGGCATGCAGGTCGACATCTTCGCCCACCAGGTGGGCGTCTTCGCCGGTGATCTCCGGTACAGCGGCCGTCGCGGCGGGTTGGGCGGGTGACTGGTCCATCAACACTCCTTCATTACCTTCATTACCGGTTCGGGTTGGGATACGTTTGCAGGAACGGGCCTGCGCCAGCGCCACCCGTTCGATCTGGAGTCGGGTCGACGCTCTCGTTGGGTGCGTGGACCAGGCAGGCCGGTTCATCAACGTCCATGATCATGATTTCGGTGTTTGGAAACGTCTCCTGGAAGACGGTGCACACGGTCGCCACCGGGTTGACGGGCGGGCAGTCGGCGGTGTCAGACGTGGCGATCCCGTGCAGCGTGGTGGTGAGGGTCGCGCCCGCCGCTCCGTTGCCGGCCCCACAATGGACAATCGCGTCCGCGCTGCCGTCCGCGGTCGGGTCGATGCGGCCGCGCGCGGTCGGCATAAGCCGCCGGAACAGCTCGCTCGTCGTCAGAGAGCGCACACTCATGGGGAGATACCCCTTCCCGCGCCCATGGACAGCCGCATCTGGGCACCGGCGATATATCGCCGGTTCGCCCGCAACGCCCAGAACGGTAGGAGGGGGATGGGTTCGTTCTCATCACCCTGGCCGGGTGAACCTGCCGCAGACCCCCGGGTAACCTCAGGTCACCGCGGTATAGGCGAGCACTCCGTGGTTGAGGGCGGCCATCGCCTGCCGCGCCGTCTTGCGGACCTCGGCCGAGGCGCCCCCGGCTTCGGCGACCTGGCCGAGCAGGTCGACCACCTGCCTGGCCCACCGCACGAAATCGCCCGCCGGCATGTCGCCTTCGATACCGTGTGCGGTGCCGAGGACCTTCGACAGTGGCTCGCCGCGGGCCCACCGGTACATCGGCCAGACGAAGCCGAGGTCGGGCTCGCGGGTGAGTTGCAGTCCCAGGGCGGACTCGGCGTCCTCCAGCTCCGCCCAGAGCTTCAGCGTGTCGTCCACCGCCTCGGCGAGCCCACCACGGGGCACCGAGGCACGGTCCTCGGTCTCCCGGCGGGACTCGTACAGCACGACCGAGACGGCCGCGGCCAGCTCTGCGGCGTCCAGTCGCTCCCAGACGCCCTTACGCAGGCATTCGGCGACCAGCAGGTCCGCCTCGGTCCAGATCCGGGCGAGCATCCGGCCGTTCGGGGTCACCTCCCCACCGGGAGCCAGGTATCCGCGCTCAGTGAGCAGACTGCAGACCCGGTCGAAGGTACGGATCAGCGAACCGGTACGGCTGGTCACCTTGTCCTGCAGCGCCTCGTTCTCGCGCTCCAGCCGCCAGCGCCGCTCGGCCCAGCGGGCGTGCTCCTCACGGTCCGGGCAGGCGTGGCAGGGGTGGCGGCGCATCTCGTGGCGCAACGCCAGCAGTTCCTCATCCTCGCCCCCACCCCGGGCGGCCTTGCCGGCCCGGCGCGCCACACCCTGTTGCATGGCCGCCTGGCGTACCGAGGTGGCCAGATCGCGCCGTTCCTGCGGCGAGCGGTGGTTGAAGTGCTTCGGTACCCGTACCCGGGTCAGCACCTCCACCGAGGCGGAGAACTCACCGGCGGAAATTCGCCCGGCCCAGCGGTCCTCCGTCAACACCAGCGGTCGGGGTTCCCCGAAGCCCGTGTCGCCCGGCTCCAACACCACGGCCAGCCCGGCCCGGCGCCCGGACGGCACCCGGATGACGTCGCCCACCTTGAGCCGCCCCAACGAATCCACCGCGGCGGCCCGCCGATTCGTGGCGCTGGAGAACGCGATCGCCTTCTCGCGCTCCTTGATGGCCGTCCGGATGGCGAAATACTCGTTGAAGTCCCCGGCGTCGCAGCCCATCTCCAGGGCGTGCACCGCCATGATCTCCTCGTTGCGCTGCACCTGGCGGGCGATGCCCACCACCGACTTGTCGGCCTGGAACTGTGCGAACGAGGACTCGAGCAGTTCGCGGGCGGCCGCGGCGCCGACGGACGAGACCAGGTTGACGGCCATGTTGTACGACGGGCGGAAGCTCGACCGCAGCGGATAGGTACGGGTCGAGGCCAGGCCAGCCACGTGGCGCGGGTCCACTTCCGGCGTCCAGATCACCACCGCGTGACCCTCGATGTCGATGCCGCGTCGACCCGCGCGCCCGGTGAGCTGGGTGTACTCCCCCGGCGTCAGGTCCACGTGGGCCTCACCGTTGAACTTCACCAGCCGCTCGAGCACCACGCAGCGGGCCGGCATGTTGATGCCGAGCGCGAGTGTCTCCGTGGCGAAGACCGCCTTCACCAGACCCCGGACGAACAGCTCCTCGACGACCTCCTTGAACGCGGGCAGCATGCCGGCGTGGTGCGCGGCGAGGCCCCGCTCGAGGCCGTCCAGCCACTCCCAGTAGCCGAGCACGGTCAGGTCATCGCTCGGGATCCCGGCGGTGCGGCCCTCCACGATGCGCCGGATCTCCGCGCGCTCCTCCGGATCGGTCAGCCGCAGGCCCGCGTTGAGGCACTGGGTCACCGCCGCGTCGCAACCCGCCCGGCTGAACACGAACAGGATCGCCGGCAGCAGCCCCTCCCGGTCGAGCCGCTCCACCACCTCGTACCGCGGCGGCCCGGTGTTGCGCCGCCCCCGGCCTGGCCGGCCCCCTCCGCCGCGGGAGTACTCCTCCACCGACTGGCGCCGGGCCAGCTCCCGGGTATAGCGCAGCAACTCGGGGTGCACCTCGTGCATCTGCGCCGCCGTCGCGTCGTGGAACAGGTCGAACATGCGCTTGCCGACCAGCATGTGCTGCCACAGCGGCACCGGGCGGTGCTCGCTGACCACCACCCGGGTCTCGCCGCGCACCGTGACCAGCCAGTCGGCGAACTCCTCCGCGTTGGACACCGTCGCCGACAGCGACACGAGCGTGACCGACTCGGGCAGGTGGATGATCACCTCTTCCCAGACCGCCCCGCGGAACCGGTCGGCCAGGTAGTGCACCTCGTCCATGACCACGAAGCCAAGATCGCGCAACGTATCCGAGCCCGTGTACAGCATGTTGCGCAGCACCTCGGTGGTCATCACGACCACCGACGCGTCGCCGTTGATCGAGTTGTCGCCGGTCAGCAGGCCGACGTCCGCGGAACCGTAACGCTCCACCAGATCGTTGTACTTCTGG
>JAOPWA010000084.1 GCA_025965915.1 Dactylosporangium sp.
ACTGCTCGCCGGGCACATCACCACAACGGCGACCCTGGGCAACGCTGTCGTCAGCTTCGACGAGCATCCGGACGCCGCGGCCGAGGTGCGCGCCGACCCGACGCGGCTACCCGCGGCGATCGAGGAGGTGCTGCGCCACCGTACCCCGTTCCCGCGCCTGGCCAGGCGGGCGACCAAGGAGGTCGAGGTCGGTGAGGCCGTGATCCCGGCCGGGGGAATCGTCATGCCGTGGCTCACGGCCGCCAACCGCGACGAGCGGGTGTTCGCCGAGCCGGACCGGTTCGATGTCCACCGCCAGCCCAATCCGCACCTCACCTTCGGGCACGGTATCCACTTCTGTCTCGGCGCTCCGCTGGCGAGGCTGGAGGCGAAGGTCGCGTTGGGGATTCTGCTCCAGCGTTACCGCGACATCGCGGTCGCCAGCGACGTACCTGTCGAGCAGCGCAACCCATGGGTGATGGTCAGCGTCACCAAGTTGCCACTGGAGGTCCGTAGGGCGTGACGTGAGGGCTCGCGGGGGGTGGCAGGCCACGTACGCAGGGCCGCCGGCGAGGCGGATCGGAGTGGGGAGTGTCACCGGATAGCCGCTGGCGGCCCTTGACCCTTGGCGGTGGCTCCTGCCAGTGCTTTGCTTGGCGCCTGTGAATGCGGATTCCCAGCCTGTGAACCGTCGGCTGCTACTGGCGATGGGTGCGGTCGCGTTACTAGGTGGCTGCGCGGACTCCGGCAAGGCCGCGTGGCGGGCAGCGCCGGTAACCTCCGGCTCACCGGGCGCTTCCCCCTCGGCGACGGCGCAACCCAGCCCCTCGCCGTCGCCCTCGCCCTGGACGGTGCCGACGCCGGCCAGGCCGACGCCCGGGGTATGCCCGACCGTGCCCGGTCTCGTGCAGAGGCCGGGTGGCCCCCAGCACTACCTGCCGTGCAGTGGTACGAACATCGCGTTGACCATCGACGACGGCCCGGACCCGGGGTGGACGCCGAAGATCCTGGCGGTGCTGGCGCGCTACCACATCCCCGCGACGTTCTGCATGATCGGACGCCAGGCCGCGGCCCACCCCAACCTGGTGGCGGCGGTGGCCGGCGCCGGCCACCACATCGCCAACCACACGTTCACCCACCCCCTGGAGATCGCCCGGCTAACGCCGCCGCAGGTCCGCGAAGAGGTCGAGCGCGCGTCCGAGGCGATCGCGACGGCGTCCGGGGGCAGGAGGCCGAGCCTGTTCCGCTCTCCTGGCGGCGCCTGGTCGCCGACGGTGCTCGCCGCGTGCGCGGACGCTGGAATGAGGCCGTTGGACTGGTCGGTCGACCCCCGGGACTGGTCGACGCCGGGAACTCAGCACATCGTCGACGTCATCCTGACGAAGACCAGACCCGGCTCGATCATCTTGGAGCACGACGGCAACGGCAACCGGCAACAAACCGTCGATGCCCTGAGCATCGCCTTGCCCCGGCTGATCGATGCCGGGTATCACTTCGTCCAACCCTGAGGATCAACGGTCGATGACCCGACCCGCGTCCACCTCGACGTGCCGGTTGGTGTGCACCGCTTCGAGCATCCGGCGGTCGTGGGTGACCAGGATCAGCGTGCCGGGGTACGACGCGAGCGCCGACTCCAGTTGCTCGATCGCGGGCAGGTCGAGGTGGTTGGTCGGCTCGTCGAGCACGAGCAGGTTCACCCCACGCGCCTGTAGGAGGGCGAGCGCCGCCCTGGTGCGCTCGCCGGGGGACAGGTTCACCGCTGGCCGCAGCACGTGCGCGGCCCGTAGGCCGAACTTGGCCAGCAGCGTGCGGACATCGGCGGGTGCCAGGTCGGGTACGGCGGCGCAGAAGGCGTCGAGAATGGCGTGGTCGCCCAGGAACAGTCCGCGGGCCTGGTCGACCTCACCGACAACCACTCCGGGCCCGAGCGAGGCGTCCCCGGCGTCCAATGGCAAGCGGCCGAGCAGCGCCGCGAGCAGCGTCGTCTTGCCGGTGCAGTTGGCGCCAGTGATCGCCACCCGGTCGGCCCAGTCGATCTGCAGGTTCACGGGACCCAGCGTGAACGGGCCGCGGCGGGCCACCGCACCGCGCAGCGCGGCGACGACCGCACCGGCGCGGGGAGCGGCGGCGATCTCCATCCGCAGTTCCCACTCCTTGCGCGGCTCCTCGACCACGTCCAGCCGCTCGATCAGCCGTTCGGTCTGGCGCGCCTTCGCGGCCTGCTTCTCGGTCGCCTCGGTCCGGAACTTACGACCGATCTTGTCGTTGTCGGGGGCTTTGCGGCGGGCATTCTTGACGCCCTTCTCCATCCAGGCACGCTGGGTACGCGCCCGCGCCTCCAGCGACGCCCGGGTGTCGGCGTACTCCTCGTAGCCCTCCCGGGCATGCCGGCGCGCGACCTCGCGCTCCTCCAGATAAGAGGCGTATCCGCCGCCGTAGTTGCGTACCTGTTGCTGGAACAGGTCGAGTTCGACCACCCGCGTCACGGTCCGGGTCAGGAACTCGCGGTCGTGACTGACGAGCACAGTTCCGGCGCGTAGGCCGGTGACGAACTCCTCCAGCCGGTGCAGGCCGTCGAGGTCGAGGTCGTTGGTCGGTTCGTCGAGCAGGAAGACGTCGTAGCGGCTGAGCAGCAGAGACGCCAGCCCGGCCCGGGCGGCTTGCCCCCCGGACAGGCTGGTCATCGGCTGCTCCAGGTCGACGGCCAACCCCAGGTCGGCCGCGACCTGCTCGGACCGCTCATCCAGATCTGCTCCGCCCAGGTCGAGCCAGCGCTCCAGCGCCGTCGCGTACGCGTCGTCGGCACCGGGCAACCCGGCGGTGAGCGCCTCGGTGGCGGCGTCGAGGTCGCACTGCGCCCGGGTGACGCCGGTGCGTCGGGAGAGGAAGGCGTGGACCGTTTCGCCCGGGCGGCGCTCCGGCTCCTGTGGGAGGTGCCCGACGGTCGCCGACGGCGGATTGAGCTGCACCGAGCCCTCTTCCACGGGCGCCTGACCGGCCAGCGTTCGCAGCAGTGTGGACTTGCCGGCGCCGTTGGCGCCGACCAGGCCGACAACGTCACCGGGGGCGACGACGAGGTCGAGCCCGGAGAAGAGGATGCGGTCGCCGTGCCCCGCGGCCAGGCCCTTGGCGATCAGTGTGGCGCTCATGAGACGCCGACTCTATCCGGTCCCGCCTGCCGGAGCCGCGGCTATTCGGCAGGCATGACGATGGTCGACAACAGGCGGCGTACCCGGCCTGGGGCGGGGGGCAGCGCCATCCACCGTTTGAGCACCTCGCCGAGTTCGGCGGCGAAGTCGTCGAACTCGGCGTCGCTGAGGTTGAACCCGGCCTGCCGGTACCCGACCCCGTCCCGGGCCAGGTCGAACCCTTCTCGCGCCAGGTAGCGGTCGAAGTCACCGAGCAGTGCGGCGACGAAGGTCATGAAGGCCCGCCGGTGGGCGTCGGCGTCCATTCCGGCCGCCTCCTCGCCGGTGACGTTGGCGTTGGCGAGGTTGAGGCGGTAGGTCCGCTCGAATGTTCCGCGTACCTTGCGCTCGGTCACGATCTCCAGCACGTCTCCGTCGACCAGAGTGGCCACGTGGCGGTAGAGGGTCGCGGTCGGTATCTCGGGAAGTTCGTCGCGCAGTTGGCCGGTGGTCAGTTCACGGTCGACGAGGAAGGCCTGGACGATACGCAGCCTGACCGGGTGCAGCAGCAGTTCGGCACTTGACACGCATCACATGTTCTCATGATTGACATCATTCTCAAAGTCGAGAATCATTTGGCCATGACCGAGATCGTCCTCACCGAGGAATCCCTGCAGCTCCACCTGACCACCGCCGAGAAGGTCGCCACGGTTCACGGCGACATCAGCGTGCCACGCAGCGCCATCGTCGGCGTCGAAATCGTGGACGACGCGCTGGGCGCCGCGCACGGACTGCGCGTCGGCCTCGGCCTGCCCGGCGTGCGCAAGCTCGGCACCTGGTACAGCCGGTCGGGCAAGGAGTTCGTGGACGTGCGCAAGGGACAGCCGGCGGTCCGCGTACTGCTGTCCGGCCAGGACCTGAGCTCGCTGCTGCTGGGCACCGACGAGCCGCAGGCGCTCGCCGGCGCGCTCGCGGCCAAGGTCTGACATGTCCGAAGTGGAGCTGCGGTTCGCTGGTGACGCCGAGACCCTCGCCGGCAGCCTGCTCGTGCCGGCCGGGCCCGGCCCGTACCCCGCTGTACTGCTGATCAGCGGCTCCGGGC
>JAOPWA010000496.1 GCA_025965915.1 Dactylosporangium sp.
GGAGCCGATCCTCGCGCTCGCCGGACTGCGGGCGCTCTACCTGCAGACGGTCCACCCTCGCGCAATGGCCGGCGTAGCGCAGAACTCCGGCTACCGGGCGGACCCGTGGGGGCGGTTGGAGCGTACGGCGATCTACGTCGCCACCGTCGTCTACGGCACGACCGCCCAGGCGCACCAGGCCGGCGAGCGGCTCCGCAGGCTGCACGCGCGGATGTGGGCGACCGACCCGGATACCGGCGAGCGGTTCCGCGTCGACGAGCCGGACCTGCTGCGGTGGGTACACGTGACCGAGGTCGACTCATTCCTGACCACTGCCCGACGGGCGGGGCTGGCACTCACCGACGACGAAGCCGACCGGTACCTCGACGAGCAGCGTCGGGCCGCCGGGCTGGTGGGCCTGGCCGCCGACCAGGTGCCCGGCTCCGTCGCCGAGGTGCGCGAGTACTACCGGGAGGTACTCCCCAGCCTGCGGATGACCAGGGACGCGGCGGAGAGTCTGCTGTTCCTCAGCGCACCACCGATGCCGTGGGGTCTCGGGTACACCCCGGTTCGCGGCGCCTGGCTGGGGCTGTCCGCCCTCGCGGTGAGCCTGCTACCGCCCTGGGCACGCAAGCTGTACGGGCTGCCGGGGCTGCCGACCACCGATCTGACGGCGTCCCTGTCGACGCGCGCGCTGCGGCTCACGCTGCGGACCCTGCCCCGACGCCTGGTCGAGGGCCCGATCTACAAGTCGGCCATGGCTCGGGCCGCACGGGTCGGCTGACGCGGCCCCTGGGCCATCGATCGCCCACCCTCCGACTACCCGGCAACCAACCTGCGACTACTCGGCCGCCGCCGACTGCCGCTCGATGGCCGCCCACGGCTCGCGCTCGGGCATGCCCGCACCAGCGGGGCAGACCCGCCGGAAGTCGCACCACGAACAGATGGGCCCTGGCGTCGGCGCGAACGCCTCGTCAGGGTCTGCCCCGGCCGCCACGGCCTGCTCGGCGTCGATCGCGTCCTGCGCGGTCTGCTCGGCCCGGCGCAAGTGCCTGGCGAGGGACTCCTCGGTGTGCTCGTGCGCCGCCACGGTGCCGGTCGGCAGGTGGTGCAGTTCGACCCGGCGGCAGCGGCGCCGGAACACCCGTTCCGACGCGTACGCGTAGAGGGCCAGCGCCCGGGAGCCGCGCGCGTCGTCGCCGGTCAGCTCGCCCCGGCCGGTCTTGTAGTCGACGATCACCAACTCGTCACCGACCTGGTCGATGCGGTCGACCCGTCCCGACAGCGCCAGCAACCCGGTGCGCGCGGCGACGACCCGCTCGACGCCGACCGGCTCGGTGCCCGGGTCGAGGCCCTCGACGTAGGCCTCCAACCAACCCAGCGCCCGGTTGAACGCCTCTTGCTTCTGCGTCTCGTCGCGGTAGCCCTCACCCACCCAGGTGGCGCGCAGGAGCTTCGGCAGGGCTGCCGGGGTGCGCTCGGGACCGGCCAGGCCGTACCAGTTCTTCAAGGCGGTGTGCACGCTCGCACCCAGCGAGTTGTGCGCCCACGGTGGCCCCTTTGGCGGTGAGGGGCGGTCGACGTAGACGTATCGGTAGCGGCGCGGGCAGTCCTCGTAGGTGCCCAGACGGCTCGGTGTGCAACTGAACAGCCGCTTCGGCGCGGCGAAAAGCCCTAGTTGTCCGTCTTGCTCGCCGCCGGCGGATCCGCCGCGGCGTGGTGCGGCGGGGGTGGAGGCGCGGGTCGGCCGTTCGGTGGGCACGTGACGATCCTGCCACCAGGGTGCGACACTTGTCCGACGTGCCATGGTGGCGCATACGGCTTGCGCGGGTGGCGGGCACGGGAGGGGTCTGATGGGATTACTGCGATGGCTGCGCGGAGGTGACGAGGACTCAAGCGCCACGAGCATGGTCTCCGCCGGCCTTGCCGAGATCGACGGGCTGTTCCGGCCGTCGAAGCACAAGCAGACCGAGCACGTCGAGGAGCAGAAGCGCCGCCGGGTCGACGTCGCCGCTTCCGGCGGGATCGACCTCGACCGTGGCGTGGCCGTGATCCGGCCCCAGCGACCCGCGAAGCAGGCCGTCCAGGCCGAGGATCAGCCTCTGTAGCGGTGGACGAACGCAGCCACCGCATCCGCGATCAACTGCACCGCGATCGCCGCGACCAGCAGGCCCGCGATGCGGGTCAGCACCTCGATGCCGCTGGGACGCAGCACCCGCACGATGATCCCGGAAAACCGCAGCACCAGCCACACCAGTAGCAGCACCACGAAGATCCCCAGCGCGATCGCGACGAAGTCGCCCGAAGTGTGCGCCCGCCGCACGAACAGCATCGTGGCGACGATGGCGCCGGGGCCCGCCAGTAGCGGTGTACCCAGCGGCACGAGGGCGATGTTGGACGTGGCCTGCTGCGATGCCGGGTCGTCGGCCTTGCCCGTCAGCAGCTCCAGCGCGACCAGCAGTAGCAGCAACCCGCCGGCGCCCTGTAGGGCCGGCAGGTCGATGCCGAGATAGCGCAGGAGCGGCTGACCGGCGACCGCGAAGACCGCGATGACGCCGGCCGCCAGAGCGACCGCTTGCCAGGCCGCCCGGTTGCGCTCCCGCACCGGCAGCTTCCCGGTCAGCGCCAGGAAGATCGGCACCATGCCGGGCGGGTCCATGATCACGAAGAGGGTGACGAGTGCCTCACCGAGCAGCTTCGCGTTCATTGCACCGGAGCGTAACCTTTCGCGGCCCCCACGATCCGCTCGTACACCTCCGGTGCGGTGGTGAACGCGCCGAGCCGCACGGTCTTGTTGGTGCCGTGAAAGTCACTCGAACCGGTCGCGACGAGCCCCAGGTCAGCGGCGAGCGCCCGCACGTGCGCCCGCTCCGCGGGCGTGTGGTCGTCGTGGTCGGCCTCGAGCCCGAACAGGCCGGCCGCGGCCAGTTGTGCGATCAGCTCATCGGGCACGACCTGGCCGCGCTTGGTCGCGTGCGGGTGCGCGAACACCGTCACACCGCCCGCGTCGTGGACCAGCCGCAGCGCGTCGAACACGTCGATGTCGTGCTTGGGTAGGCGGTACCGCTCGCCGAGCAGGTGCGTGGCGAACGCCTCGGAGACGCTCCCCGCCAGCCCCCGCCGGATGAGCGCCTGCGCCAGGTGCGGGCGCCCGACGGTGCCACCGGCCGCATAGTGGAGGATCTCCTCCCACGTCACGTCGATGCCGTCGGCGCGCATCAGGTCGACCATCCGCTGCGCGCGCCGCTCCCGGTCCTCCCGGACGGCGGCCAACTCCGCGCTGAGCGCGGGGTCCGTCGGATCGAAGAGGTAGGCGAGCAGGTGAAGCGCGATGGACCGGTCCGTGCCGTACCAACGGCAGGAAAGCTCTGCGCCGGGCAGGAGCGCCAAGCCCTTCGGCAGCGCCGCCCTGGCGGGCTCCCAGCCGCTCGTGGTGTCGTGGTCGGTGATGGCGACCACGTCGAGCCCGGCCGCGGCAGCCTCGCCCATCAGCTCCGCCGGACTCAGTGTCCCGTCGCTAGCCGTCGAGTGCGCGTGCAGGTCGATTCGCATCAAAGCCGACGGTACGGGATGCGCCGGTCAGGCGATCATCCGCCCACCCGCACGACGACAAGCCAACGCTCCGATGTGGATGGACCGGGCAGTTGCCCAGGGTGCGCCGGGTCGGTGACGTCAACGTACAGGATGTGGTCCTTCTCGGGGACGACGAAGGTCATGTTGTCGATCCACACCGGCATCGCCGGCCGCGGGCGCCGCCGCCACCAACTCGTGGCGGTGTTGACCAGCACGCGACGAGCGTAGGGCTCGACAGCCTCGATGTGGTCGAGCCGGCGCCAGGCGAGATACGTCTTCGTCAGCGTGACCTGCAGCGGGTCCTCGGCGGCACCCCAATCCCCCGACAGCAGGTAAGCGGTCCGCAAGAGCGCCGTGGAACGGGCCGCGACAAAGTCGCGAAACTCCCGTTCCAGATCGCCGGCCGATGAGACCACGCCCGACTCCTTCCTCCGATGCACCAACGAAGACGCGCTGGGGCAGAGGAAAGGTTGTCAGGAAGAAAGATGAATCTCGACGGAAACGCCGTCACGTGCCGTCGTCGTCTCCGAACTCACTGTCACTGACCCTACCCAATCGGGCTTCGACAGCCTCCGGCTCGTACATCTCCTCGACGATGCGCAGATAAAGCTCATTGGGGTTGGGCAGGTTGTTGACCTTACGCAGCGCCTGCTCCTGACCGGCGGACTCCAACTCGAACGTGCCGTAGTTGAGGATCCGGCCGAGCGGCGACTGCACGTACTTCATGTCGGTGACGCGCAGCAACGGCATCATCGCAACCTGACGGGTGACGACGCCACTCACGACCATCACCCGCTTGTTGGTCAGGATGAACCGGTCGTGCCACCAGTCGACGACGCGCCAGGAGAGCCAGAACAGGACCGCGAGCCAGATCAGGATGACGATCGTGACGCCGCTGGGAATGTTGTGCTTGGCCATGTATCCGGTGGCGTACCCCATGATCAGGGTCACCACCAGGCCGATGACGATCTCCCTGCCCAGCTCGATCCAGTGGCGCTTCCACTCACCGCGAAACTTCTCGGTGGGGAACAGGTATCGCTGGACTACCGAACTGGGCTCGTCCTCTAGCGGCAGGACCCGCCGCGTAGACAGGAGAGAAGACGGCACCGGCTCTCCCCGCAGGCCGGCCAACTCCTCCTCGGTCAGGGGAAGTGGCCCGTCGTCAACGTAGTAGGCGCCGCCCGCCGCCACGCCGCTGTATCCGCCGGACGACTCATCCACCGGCGGTTGGGAAAACTGCTCGGTCTCCTGGTCTTGCCAGCGGCGGGATGGCTCGTCACCCTCGGGCGGCTCCGGCGTGGTCATGGCTAGCTGACGAGCCTCGTGAAGAAGTCACCGAAGCCAGTTCCTATATCCATAATTCCGCTTCCAATGGACTTCACGACCATGGCGGCCGATGCTGGGCGATATGCCACAAAGAACACGAGGAATGCGATAGAAGCCCAGGTGAGGACCTTCTTGACCATCTCGGCCTTCCCTCTCCCCACGGCCTCGGTGTCACGCCGCGGCCAACTCACAGTATCAGCGATGTGCCTTTGGGTGAATGTTCACTCATCCGTCCGGACAGGACTCGATCCTAGTGGTGTCCGGCTATGCGGAGCCATGGAGATAGGGCGACGGTGCGCCGAAAACAAGTTCACCTGGCAGTGACTCAACCAGGTTGCAAAGCGAAAGATCCTCGGCGACGAGATATCCGGCAGACGCCGGCCAGGCCACGGCGTACAGCCACATGCCCTTGGCCTCACCCACGTACGCCGACCGGTCGTCGGCGGACTTCACCGACCACAGCGGGGTGGGCCAGCCCGCCGCCCGTACCTTCGCGTGCGCCGGTGCCCCGTCCCGCGCGTCCTCCAGAAACGGCCCCGGGTCCGGGCCGGGGATACCGGCGAACCGTGCACCCAGCCCGATGCCGGGCTCCTCGGCCACCAGGACGATGTCGGCCGGTCCCCGGTCGATCGGCGCCGGGCCGCTGCATGCCAGCACGGTGGCGCGGGCACCGGAGCGGGAGTCGCCGACCCAGCCCACCCCGGTCACCATCCACCCCGGCGGCAAGGGCCACAACGCCCACAGCGGCGTGGTCGGCTCACCGGCCCGGTGCGCACCCACCTTGGCGACGGCCGACTCGAGGATCTGGGCACTGATGTGCTCCGCGACGTACAGCGGAAGCACCGGCCCATCGACGTCGCAACGCCAGTCGCTGTTCATCAGATCGGGCGGACGTATCCGCCCGCCACACTTGGGACAGCTAACGGCGATGCCCATAGTGACTACGTTGCGTCGTCCTCACACGCCAGTCAAGCCACTCCGCCGAGACGGCTCGGACGGACTTGCCCCACCCGGTGATCGCAGGCCCGAACCCGTCGTAGTCACTCCGATGGCGGTGCGGCATGCGCGCGTACCCACGCGTGCATCGCGATGCCGCTGGCGACCCCCGCGTTGATCGAGCGCGTCGAGCCGTACTGCGCGATCGAGTACACCTGGTCGCAGGCCAGTCGGGCCGACTCGGACAGCCCCGGCCCCTCCTGCCCGAAGAGCAGGACGCATCGAGGCGGCAGGACCACCGACTCCAAGGCCGACGCCCCCGGCAGGTTGTCGATGCCCACCACCGGCAACTCCTCACCGTGTGCCCAGGTCACGAAGTCCGTGATCGTCTCGTGGTAGCGCACATGCTGGTAACGGTCCGTGACCATCGCGCCACGCCGGTTCCAACGGCGGCGCCCGACGATGTGCACTCCGGCCGCCATGAACGCGTTGGCGTTGCGTACGACGGTGCCGATGTTCAGGTCGTGCTGCCAGTTCTCGATCGCCACGTGGAAGCCGTGACGACGGGCGTCGAGGTCAGCCACGATCGCGTCGAGGCGCCAGTAGCGGTACCGGTCGACGACGTTGCGACGGTCACCGGCCGCGAGCAACTCCGGGTCGTACCTCGGATCCGCCGGCCACGGACCGATCCACGGACCGACCCCGACCTCGACATCAACTTCGACATCCTCGCTCACGACAGGCAAAGGTACGCGCAGCGCGAGAACCACAGCTTGCGAGGACCGCAGTCGCAAGCCAGCTACACCGTGCTCAGACGGTCAACGCGAGCGACAGGTCGGCAAGGAAGCGCCGCTCGGCCGGCGTCGTCCGCCCCTCGACGCGCGTCGCGGAGCAGACCGTGACGGCGATGTCCACCAGCCAGTGCCGGTAGGCCGCGGCGTCCGCGCCGGAGGCACCTTTTTCGAGAGTACGGGCAGCCACCCAACAGTCGGCCAACACGCTGGCGATTCCGGACCTCGGATCGGCGAACTCCCGCGGGTCGCCGTCGCCCGCCTGCTCGGCGTAGATCGCCGCCACCACGTCGCGTAGCAGACGGCTGGGCGAGGCTCTCCCGGCGGCGATCGCCTCCATCCCGGCGAGGCCTTCGGCGACGGTGTGCCTGACGCTGTCCCGCTCGACCGCCGTGGCGGCGATCAGTACCCGACCGGGGAGACGGACGAGGAGGTCCCACTCCGCCGGCGGGAACGACATCGCGATGGTTGAGCGGCTCGCTGGATGGTGCGACATAACGACCCTCCCGCGCTCAGCATAAGCGCGCCGAGAACCATGATCGTCACAAGCCGGCCGGCGACCGGTCTGACCCGCAAGGCGAAGCCCGTTGGCAGCCCGGGCGGGCCGCGACGATCATGAGGAAGGCCTGGGCTCCGGGAAGCTGGGCTGCTCCGGGCCCGCGTGCTCCTTCTTGGGCACCATCACCCGGCGGCGGAACACGCAGACCAGGGTCCCGTCCTGCTTGTAACCCCGGGTCTCCACGCTCACCACGCCGCGGTCGGGCTTCGACTCGGACTCCCTCTTGTCGAGCACGGTCGTCTCGCCGTAGATGGTGTCGCCGTGGAACGTAGGGGCGACGTGGCGCAGCGACTCGACCTCGAGGTTGGCGATCGCCTTACCCGACACGTCGGGCACGGACATCCCGAGCAGGATGGAGTAGATGTAGTTACCGACCACCACGTTGCGCTTGAAATGCGTCGACGTCTCGGCATAGTGGGCGTCGATGTGCAATGGATGGTGGTTCATCGTCAACAGACAGAACAGATGGTCGTCATACTCGGTGACCGTCTTACCCGGCCAGTGCCGGTAAACCGCTCCGACCTCGAATTCCTCGAAGTACCGACCAAACTGCATCTCGACCCCTTCCCATCACCCGGGCCGAGATTACCCGTTGGTAACCGCGCCGGATATGGAGACGTCGACCACAGACGCAATGAACGGCGGGGCCCTCCCCGGCACCCGCCGCCCACGCTCTGTAATCGAGAATCTTGCCGGAAAGCGCAACGCTGCGTATAGAGACGGGCATCACAGTTACCAAATCGTGAACTTTTCGCTGCGGCTATTTCGGAGCACGTATGGGAAATCAATTACAAAAGGTGAACAAGATATCACTACAGGGCGTAAGTGAAAAGATCTGCAACGATCCGCTCACGCCGCGTGGCCGCCTGCTGCGCGTTGTCGCCACGCTCACCGGCGGCGCCGTGCTACTTGCGGGCACGATCGCCGGTACCGACGACGACTTCCCCTTCGGGCCGTTCCGGGTCTACGCGACGGCCGACAAGCTCGACGACCCGGTCGCCGATACCCGGGTCGAGGCCGTCGACACGGCCGGGCGCCGACTAACCCTGACGCAGCACGACACCGGCATCCGCCGCGCCGAAATCGAGGGCCAGCTCGACCGCTTCGCCGCGCAACCGGCCCGGCTGTCGATCGTGGCCAGGTCGTACGAACGACGCAATCCCGGTGCCGCACAGCTGACCGCGATCATCGTCGTGGTGCGCTGGCACGAAATGCGCGACGGCCACCCGACCGGGCGATCCCACGACGAGACGACGGCGGTGTGGCATCGGTGAGTAAGCGGCCGCCGGCTCTGGGCGCCTGGCTTGCCGAGGCGGTGCCGCGTGGTCGCGTCGCCTGGTTCCGCACGCTGGTGTAC
>JAOPWA010000185.1 GCA_025965915.1 Dactylosporangium sp.
AGTTCCACCGGATCCTGCGGCCCGACGGCACCCTGATCGTCGCGACCCCGGCGCCCGAGCACCTCGGCGAACTGGTCGAGGCGCTGGATCTGGTACGGGTCGACCCGGCCAAGGCCGAACGGCTCTCCGCCGCGCTCGATCCGTGGTTCGTGCGGGACGGCGGGCGGCGCTACGAGTGGCCATTGCGGCTGTCCGCGCAAGCGGCGCAGGCCGCGATCGCGATGGGGCCGAGCGCCTGGCACACCGACCGGGAGCGCCTCGCAGATCTCGTGGCGGGGCCGATCACGGTCACCGCAGCGGTCGACGTGACCCGCTGGCGTCCGCGGTCATGACCTGTCGGCTCACGTCGACAGGTCGATCTCGTCCCAGCCCGGCGGCCCGTCGTGGTGCGGTCCGGTGAGCACGACCGCCCACTCCAGCGCCCAGCGGCGCTGCCCGATCGCATTCGAGTCGAGCGGACCGGGCAGGTCGGCGCGGCGGCGCTCCGCCTCCAGGTACGCCCAGTCCAGGCAGTAGTACAGGTCGAGCAGCGCGGCCACCTGACCGGCCTCCCGCGGAGCGGTGAGAGTACGCGACCGCCAATCCGCGAACGACTCGCCGCCCGGTAGGTCGGGCAGCCGGTCGACGATCCCCTGCGGCGACGGGCGCAGCGGATCCAGGTCGAGAGCGATGCCGAGTACCCAGGCCAGCGCGAACACCGCCTCCAGGTGCAGCGCGAAGGTCGTGTGGTCACCTTCGCCCTTCGCCACGAACTGCCGCTCCGGACGGGTTAGCCGGTCGACGAGGCGCGCGTCGGTCAGCCACTCAAGCGCGAGGTTCGGCGGCATACCGAAACAGCGGCTCAACACGACGTTCAGGATCGCGGTCCGGGCCTCGATCTCGGCGAGTGGACGCAGTTGGACCACGTCGCCCGGGTCCCACACCAACGGGAAGTTGGGCGGCGGCACCGGCAGCCCCAAGCGGCGCAGCTCGTCCAGGCTCGTCTTCCGGACATCATGCGGGTCCGGCGCGGACACGCTCATGGCCGTTTACTCGGGATCGCGGCGGGCCAGATCGGGACCGAACGCCGGCCGACAGACGGCGACGTACTCGGCACCCTCGTCGGGCCCCGTCGCATACCGGATGCGCTCGCCGGCCCTGGTCACGATGGCCTGCCCGGCGCCGACCTCGATGACGCCGTCCGGGCTCTCCACCGCGATCCGCCCCCGCAGCACAAGCGTGTACTCGTCGAACTGAGGCGTCTGGAACGGCTCGGTCCATCCGGCCGGCGCGATCATGTGCGCGATCGACACCGCTTCGTCGCCGGTGTTCACCCGACCGACGTACTCGTCGATGATCTTTCCGCCGGGTACCGGCACCCGGGTCGCCTTCTCGACCAGTTCCGCCATCGTCTACTCCTTCTCCCCCACGATCGGGTTACGGGCGCCACTCGCGTGGCACCTCAGCCGGCGGGTCACCGACGCCGGCCCAGCTCAGCGTGCCGTCCGCCTCGACAACGACCACCCGGGAGGTGCGGGCCCGCCCCCACGCCACGGCCGCGGCCGCGTCGGTCCAGGTGGGCGCCTCCTGCAGGATCCCGGAGGCCTCGTCGGCATGCGACGCACGCTCCCAGTACCCGGTCCATACCGGCTGGCCTCCGGCCACGTCACGGTGCACGAACACCGCACCGTGCCCGACGAACTCCAGCAGCCGGCTCGGGATGGCGTCGGGTGCCGGCCCGGCGGGCTGCTCGCCGCGGCCGAGGTCGCCCGCGTCGAACGCGTACGGCAACAGTTCCGCCATCGTGACCGGGCCGTCGGCCATCTCCACCAGGCACTGCGGGCCACCGTGCTCCCACAGCAGTTGACGGCAACGGCCGCACGGCATCAACGGCGTACCGGCGGAGTCAACGCAGGACACCGCCATCAGCCGGCCGCCGCCGCTCATGTGCAGCGCCGAGATCAGGCCGCACTCGGCGCACAGGCCCACACCGTACGAGGCGTTCTCGACGTTGCAGCCGGTAATCACCCGGCCGTCGTCGACGAGGCCGGCCACGCCGACCGGAAACCGGGAGTACGGCGCGTACGCCCGGTGCATCGCCCCGATGGCCGCCTCGCGCAGCGCAACCCAGTCAACGTCCACGTAGACGCCCTTTCCCATGTGACTTCATGCTTATCCATCGGCCCCGGCCATGATCCCCGCAGTTCGCGCGAATCTGCTGCTACCGGCGCACTGACAACAGCATTTTGGCCCAAACTGCGCGACTCTCGATAGGGCCACGCGGACGCGTCAATCGCCGCGCCGGTACCGCTGGCCGTCGGCGGCCGGCATCCGCAGCCGCTGTGAAGCCAGCGCGAGCACCAGCAGTGTGGTGATGTGCGGGGCGGCCTGCACGAACTCGGCCGGAATCGCGTCGGTCGTGGCGTACCAGAGGCCGACCAGCGCGGCGAACACGACCGCGACAGCACCCACGACGACACGCCGGCGCACCAACTGCCACACTCCGACCGCCAGCAGCATCAGCGCCAGGAACAGCAGCAGCGCGTGGACGGATCTGCTGCCTCCACGCAATTGCAGCGCATCGGTGTACCCGAACAGCAGGGCGCCCGACGCCAGCCCGCCCGGCCGCCAGTTACCGAAGATCATCGCGGCCAGGCCGATGAAGCCACGCCCGTTGGTCTGCCCCTGCAGATAGATGCTCGACGCCACCATCGACAGGAAGACCCCACCGAGGCCGGCGAGCGCACCGGAGATGACGACCCCGTAGTACTTGTACCGGTAGACGTTGACACCGAGCGACTCCGCCGCCTTCGGGTTCTCGCCGACCGATCGCAGTCGCAGGCCGAAGGCGGTGCGCCACAGCAGCCAGAAGGTCAACGGGACCAGTAGGGCGGCGGCGATGGTCAGCGCCGACACCTGGGTCAGGGCTCCCCGCACGATCCCGGCGAGGTCGCTGAGCAGGAACCAGTGCCGCCGCTCCAGGCTCTCGAACGCGCTCACGCCCGGCACGCTCCACCGCGGTAGCTCGGGCACCGACGGCGACTGGGTCACGCCGCCACCCGGTAGGCCCTTGAACGCCAACTGCGACAGGTACCGGGCGATCCCGCCGGCCGCGATCGTCAGCGCCACGCCGGACACGATGTGGTCCA
>JAOPWA010000190.1 GCA_025965915.1 Dactylosporangium sp.
TCGTCGTCAACATGGGGCCGCAGCACCCGTCCACGCACGGCGTCCTGCGTCTCGTACTAGAGCTCGAGGGCGAGACCATCACCACCGCCCGCACCGTCATCGGCTACCTGCACACCGGCATCGAGAAGAACCTCGAGTACCGCAACTGGGTCCAGGGCGTCACCTTCGTGACGCGCATGGACTACCTGTCGCCGATCTTCAACGAGACCGGCTACAGCCTGGCGGTCGAGAAGCTGCTGGGCATCGAGGCGCCGCCGCGCGCGCAGGTCATCCGGGTGCTCTGCATGGAGCTCAACCGGATCTCGAGCCACCTCGTCGCCTTCGCGACGGGCGGCATGGAGCTCGGTGCGCTGACCGCCATGACCAACGGCTTCCGCGAGCGCGAGCTCGTCCTCGACGTGCTCGAGATGATCACCGGCCTGCGCATGAACCACGCGTACGTGCGGCCGGGCGGCCTGGCCCAGGACGTGCCGGACGAGGCGATCACGCGGATCCGTGAGTTCCTGGGATGGATGCCCGACCGGCTCGACATGTACGAGGACCTGCTCTCGGGTAACCCGATCTGGCAGCGGCGCACCCAGGGCGTCGCGGTGCTCGACGTGGCCGGCTGCCTCTCGTTGGGCATCACCGGCCCGGTCCTGCGCTCGGCGGGGCTGCCGTGGGACCTGCGCAAGACCATGCCCTACCTCGGCTACGAGACGTACGACTTCGATGTGCCGACCAGCACGGACGCCGACGTGTGGGGCCGCTACCAGGTACGCCTGGGCGAGATGCGGCAGAGCCTTCGCATCATCGAGCAGGCGCTCGAACGGCTGGAACCCGGCCCGGTCATGGTCGCCGACCGCAAGGTGGCCTGGCCGGCGCAGTTGGCCGTCGGCGCCGACGGCATGGGCAACTCGCTCGAACATGTCGCCAAGATCATGGGTCAGTCGATGGAGTCCCTCATTCATCACTTCAAGCTGGTGACCGAGGGCTTCCGGGTGCCGCCCGGCCAGGTGTACGTGCAGATCGAGTCGCCTCGTGGCGAGCTTGGTGTACACGCCGTCTCCGACGGCGGGACCCGGCCGTACCGGGTGCACTACCGCGAGCCGAGCTTCGTAAACCTCCAGGCGATCCCGGCAATGGCCGAAGGCGGCCTGCTCGCCGACGTGATCGCCGGTGGCGCTTCGCTAGACCCCGTGATGGGCGGATGTGACCGATGAGCGGAATCTTCACCGACGAGACGCGCGAGCGGGCCCGGGCCATCATGGCCCGCTACCCGGCCGGCCGGGAGCGCTCGGCCCTGCTACCGATGCTGCACCTGGTGCAGTCCGAGCAGGGGTACGTCTCGCCGGAAGGGATGGCTTTCTGCGCCGAGATGCTGGGCATCACCAAGGCCCAGGTCGCGGCTGTCGCCACCTTCTACACCATGTACAAGCGTCGCCCCGCCGGTGACTGGCTGGTCAGCGTGTGCACCAACACCATGTGCGGCGTGCTCGGCGGCGACAAGGCGTACAAGGCGATCAGCGAACACCTCGGCGTGGGGCACGACGAGACGACCGAAGACGGCAAGATCACGCTGGAGCACGCGGAGTGCCTCGCGGCCTGCGACTACGCGCCGGTCATGACGGTCAACTACGAGTTCTTCGACCAGATCGACGCCGAGCAGGCTCTCGATGTCGTGCGGCAGTTGCAGAAGGACGAGCGCCCGCAGCCGAGCCGCGGGCCGCGGCTGTGCACGTTCAAGGAGGCCTCGCTGCAGCTCGCCGGTTGGTCCGACGACCGCCAGGGCGCGGTCGGGGAGGGGCCGGCCGGGGAGCCGACCCTCGCCGGGAACCGCCTCGCGGACCGGTTCGACATCTCGGTGCCCGGCTTCGATCCCAATACCCCGATCAGCCGGCGCGACGACAAGGGAGCGGGTTCCGGCAATACAGCGGGTCCCGGCAACACCGTGCCGCCGGCGGCGCCGAAACCGGCCTCCGACGGCAAGCCGGCCGGTGACGCGCCGGTGGTCCAGGACACCCAGAAGGGATCCAGCAAGTGATCGCCCAGCCATCCCAGGGCGCTCTCGCCAAGCTCACCCCGGTCCTCACCAAGCGCTGGCTTTCGCCGGACGCCTGGAAGATCAACGTGTACGAGCGGCTCGACGGGTACACCGCCCTACGTAAGGCGCTGGGCGCGCAACCCGACGAACTGATCGCGCTCATGAAGGACTCCGGGCTGCGCGGGCGTGGTGGCGCTGGCTTCCCGACCGGCATGAAGTGGGGCTTCATCCCGCAGAACGACGGCAAGCCGCACTACCTCGTGGTCAACGCCGACGAGGGTGAGCCGGGCACCTGCAAGGACCTGCCGCTGATGATGGCCGACCCGCACTCGCTGGTCGAGGGCATCATCATCGCCGCGTACGCGATCCGGGCGAACTTCGCAGCGATCTACATCCGGGGCGAGGCGATGCACTCCGCGCGCCGGCTGCGTAGCGCGGTCGATGAGGCATACTCCCGCGGCTACCTCGGCCGCAACATCCTGGGCTCCGGGTTCGACCTCGACCTGGTGGTCCACAGCGGTGCGGGCGCGTACATCTGCGGCGAGGAGACGGCGCTGCTGGACTCTCTCGAGGGCTTCCGCGGCCAGCCGCGACTCAAGCCGCCGTTCCCGGCCACGCACGGCCTGTACAGTTCGCCGACGGTCGTCAACAACGTCGAGACGATCTGCAGCGTGCCGTACATCGTGCTGGGCGGCTCCGCCTGGTGGAAGACGATGGGCACCGAGAAGTCGCCGGGCCCGAAGATCTACTCGATCTCCGGGCGGGTGCGCAATCCCGGCCAGTACGAGTGCTCCCTCGGCGTCACGCTGCGCGAACTGCTGGAGTTGGCCGGCGGCATGCAGGACGGTCACGAGCTCAGGTTCTGGACCCCGGGCGGGTCGTCGACGCCGCTGCTGACCGCCGAGCACCTCGACGTGCCGCTGGACTTCGAGTCGATGGCGGCGGCGGGCACGATGCTCGGCACCACGGCGGTGCAGATCTTCTCCGACCAGGACTGCCCGGTCTACGCGACGTACCGGTGGATCGAGTTCTACCACCACGAGTCGTGCGGCAAGTGCACCCCGTGCCGGGAGGGCAACTACTGGATGGCGCACGTACTGCGCCGGATCCTGTCGGGCGCGGGCACCCACGAAGACCTGGACACGCTGCTCGACACCTGCGACAACCTGCTCGGCCGGTCGTTCTGCGCCCTCG
Source organism: Dactylosporangium sp. (assembly GCA_025965915.1). Classification (GTDB taxonomy): domain Bacteria; phylum Actinomycetota; class Actinomycetes; order Mycobacteriales; family Micromonosporaceae; genus Planosporangium. Next base: position 3,218 of record JAOPWA010000190.1, read on the forward strand.
GCGACGGCGCGACCAGCCCGGTGACATCGTCGATCAAGTACTTCAAGCAGGACTACCTGGACTACATCGAGGGCCGCAAGGCCCCGATGTTCGGCGCGGGTGAACTGGTAGGTGCACACTAAATGACCTCCGTGGAGAAAGCCGCCGACACCGTCAAGCTCACGATCGACGGGATTGAGGTGGAGGCGCCGAGGGGCGCGCTGCTCATCCGGGTCGCCGAGCAGATGGGTATCGCGATCCCGCGCTTCTGCGACCATCCGCTGCTGGCTCCGGCCGGTGCCTGCAGGCAGTGCCTGGTCGAGGTGGAGGGGCAGCGCAAGCCGATCGCCTCGTGTACCCAGACGGTCGCGGACGGCATGGTCGTCAAGACCCAGCGCAGCTCCGAGGTCGCCAAGAAGGCGCAAGAGGGGATCATGGAGTTCCTCCTGATCAACCACCCTCTCGACTGCCCCATGTGCGACAAGGGCGGCGAGTGCCCGCTGCAGAACCAGGCGATGTCGGCGGGTCGGCCCGAGTCCCGGTTCCACGAGCCCAAGCGCGAGTACGAGAAGCCGATGGCCATCTCCTCGCAGGTGCTCCTGGACCGCGAGCGGTGCGTGCTGTGCCAGCGCTGCACGCGCTTCTCCGAGGAGATCGCGGGCGATCCGTTCATCGACCTGATGGAGCGCGGTGCCGCCGAGCAGATCGGTGTCTTCCGCGGGGACGAGGAAAATCCCGCCGACGATGAGCCGTTCAACTCCTACTTCTCCGGCAACACCGTGCAGATCTGCCCGGTCGGCGCGCTGACCGGAGCGCAGTACCGATTCCGCGCCCGGCCGTTCGACCTGGTGTCCACGCCGAGCGTCTGCGAGCACTGTTCGGCCGGCTGCTCCATGCGCGCCGACCACCGGCGCGGCAAGGTCATGCGGCGGCTCGCCGGTGACGATCCGGCGGTCAACGAGGAGTGGAGCTGCGACAAGGGACGCTGGGGCTTCCAGTACGCCAACGCCTTCGACCGGATCACCGTTCCGCTGGTGCGCGACGAGAAGTCCGGTGAGCTGCGCGAGGCGAGCTGGCCCGAGGCGCTGAGCGTCGCGGCCGAGGGGCTGGCCCGAGCGCGGAGCAACGGCGGCGTCGGCGTCCTCACCGGGGGCCGGCTCACCGTCGAGGATGCGTACGCGTACTCCAAGTTCGCCCGCCTCGCGCTGGGTACGAACGACATCGACTTCCGGGCTAGGCCGCTGTCGGCCGAGGAGACCGGGTTCCTCGCCAGCTCGGTCGCCGGCCGGGTCGAGGTCACCTACGACGAGGTCGAGACGGCCCCGGCGGTGGTGATCGTCGGTCTCGAGCCCGAGGAGGAGTGCCCGATCCTGTTCCTGCGGCTGCGCAAGGCGTGGCGCAAGAACAAGCTGCGGACCATCGCGATCGCACCGTTTGCTACCAGCGGGTACTCCAAGATCGGCGCGGTCATGGTGCCGACGGTCCCCGGCGCGGAGGCCTCGGTGCTCGCGGAGAGCGGGCTGATCCGCGCCGCGCTCAGCGAGCCCGGCGCGATCCTGTTCGTCGGCGAGCGCCTCGCGAGCGTCCCCGGTGGCCTCACGGCCGCCGCCGACCTGGCCGCGGAGACCGGCGCGAAGCTCGCGTGGGTGCCGCGGCGCGCCGGTGACCGGGGTGCTCTCGAGGCCGGCTGCCTGCCCAACCTGCTGCCCGGCGCCCTTGCGGTCAGCGACGCCGGCGTCCGCGCCGAGCTGGCGCGGACCTGGGAGCTGGAGGCCGACGTCCTGCCGGGCGCGCCGGGTAAGGACACCGACGCGATCATCGCCGCGGCTCACCGCGGTGCGCTGGGCGGCCTGGTGGTGGCCGGCGTCGACCCCGCTGACCTTTCGCAGCCGTGGGTCGCCGAGGAGGCCCTCGACAGGCTCAGCGGCTCGGGCGGCTTTCTTGTGTCGCTTGAGCTGCGCCGCAGCGCCGTTTCCAACCGTGCCGACGTCGTGTTCCCCGTCGCGCCCGCGGTGGAGAAGGCCGGGGCGTACCTCGACTGGGAGGGCCGGGTCCGCCCGTTCGACGCCGTGCTGAATACGACGGCGATGAGCGACGCGCGGGTTCTCGACGCGCTCGCCAGCGAGATGGGTGTGGAGCTGGGCTGCGGCGACGTGCTGGCAGTGCGCCGGCAGCTCGCCGCGCTGGCCGACATCAGGACCGAGCGGCCCGCGCCGCCGCGTGTCGCGCCGGCCGCGGTACAGGTTCCGCCGGCCGAGCCGGTCGCCTCCGGCCGCCAGCGGGTCATCCTCGCGACCTGGCACCAGCTCCTCGACCTCGGCTCGCTGCAGGACGGCGACGAACACCTGGCCGGCACCGCGCGGCCCGTGGTCGTCGCGCTGTCCAAGGCGACCGCGAGCGGCCTCGCCGTGGCCAATGGTTCTGGACGGGTTGGCATCGCCTCCGGCGATCTGGTCACCGTCCGCTCGGAGCAGGGCGCGATCACACTCCCGGCACTGCTCGTCGACGACATGGTCGACGGCGTGGTGTGGCTGCCGACCAACTCGGCCGGGTCCACGGTCCGCCGGACTCTCGGCGTCACCGCGGGGGCTGAAGTTGAGATCGCTGCCGCGTCAGCGGCCTCCGGACAGATCAACACGGGAGGTGCCCAGTGATGCTCTCCGCGGCTGGCTCACTGGACCAGTTCGGCCACGATCCGTGGTGGCTGGTCCTGATCAAGATCGTCGGCGTCTTCGCATTCCTCGTGGTGATGACTCTGTTCACCATCTGGTACGAGCGCAAGGTCGTCGCCTACATGCAGGTACGACCCGGACCCAACCGGAACGGCCCGTTCGGCCTCCTGCAGTCGCTCGCCGACGGCATCAAGCTGGCGTTCAAAGAAGAGATCATCCCGAAGACAGCCGACAAGGTGGTCTACTTCTTCGCCCCGGTCATCTCCGCGACCTGCGCGTTCACCGCGTTCGCGGTGATCCCGCTCGGTCCGACCGTGTCGATGTTCGGCCACCGGTCGCCGATCCAGCTCACCGACGTCCCGGTCGCCGTGCTGCTGATCCTGGCCTGCTCGGGAATGGCCGTCTATGGTGTGGTGCTCGCCGGCTGGGCCTCGGGCTCGACGTACCCGCTGCTGGGTGGCCTGCGGTCCGGTGCTCAGATGATCTCGTACGAGGTCGCGATGGGCCTGTCGATCGTGGCGGTGTTCATCCAGTCCGGCAGCATGTCGACCAGCGAGATCGTCGAGGCGCAGGCGCACGGATCACAGGTCCAGCTGTTCGGCACGACATTCACCATGCCGAGCTGGTACGCGCTCCTGCTCATCCCGAGCTTCCTCATCTACTTCATCTCGGCCGTGGGTGAGACCAACCGGGCCCCGTTCGACCTGCCAGAGGCGGAGTCGGAGCTGGTCGGTGGCTTCCACACCGAGTACTCGTCGTTCAAGTTCGCCATGTTCTTCCTCGCCGAGTACATCAACATGGTCACGGTCTCGGGCCTGTGCACCACGCTGTTCCTCGGCGGCTGGCGGGCGCCGGCGCCGATCACGACCGTCTGGGCCGGCGCCAACTCCGGCTGGTGGCCCATGCTGTGGTTCACCGCCAAGGTGCTGATCCTGCTGTTCGTGTTCGTGTGGCTGCGCGGCACCCTGCCCCGGCTGCGCTACGACCAGTTCATGCGGTTCGGTTGGAAGGCCCTCATCCCGATCAACCTGGTGTGGATCCTCGGCCTGTCAGGGTTGCGGACCATCCAGAACACCAACTGGAACACCCAGGCCAAGGTGTTCGTCTACGGCGCCGTGATCCTGATCGTCGGCGCGGTCTGGGTGCTGTGGCCGGCCAAGGAGAAGCCGGAGACGCAGGTCGGCATCGAGGGGATCGACCCGGCCGGACGCGTGGGCGGCGCCGATGGCTTCCCGCTGCCGCCACTGGACCTCGAGGTCCCGCCGAGCCCGCGGGTCCCGCGGTTGACCGTCGACCGCGCGCCCGTACCCGTCGGGTCCGCAACTGGCGACCAGAGCGTCGCCGAGCAGGAAGGCCACTAGTCGTGGGCGCGATTATCGATTCGATGAAGGGCTTCGGCGTCACCTTCTCGCACATGTTCAAGAAGGTCGTCACCGAGGAGTACCCGGAGCAGCGCAAGATGGTGGCCCCGCGCTACCACGGCCGGCACATTCTCAACCGGCACCCGGACGGGCTGGAGAAGTGCGTCGGCTGCGAGCTGTGCGCCTGGGCCTGCCCGGCCGATGCCATCTACGTCGAGGGCGCCGACAACACCGACGAGGCGCGCTTCTCGCCCGGCGAGCGCTACGCCTCGACCTACCAGATCAACTACGCCCGCTGCATCTTCTGCGGGCTGTGCATCGAGGCCTGCCCCACCCGCTCGCTGACCATGAGCAACGAGTACGAGCTGGCCCGAGACAACCGCAAGGACCTGATCTTCACCAAGGAGCAACTGCTGGCGCCGCTGCTGGCGGGCATGGAGCAGCCGCCGCACGCGATGCGTCTGGGCGAGTCCGAGAAGGACTACTACATCGGCGCGCTCGACAACCCGGGCATGTCGGCCGGGGCGGAGCGGGTGCGCAACTCCGAGAACGACTCGCAGCGGCTACGGGCCGAGGCCGCGCAGGCCGAGGTGGCCCAGGCCGAGCAGTTCGGGGAGGGAAAGTGACTCACGACCTGGTTCTCGCCGCCGCCTCCGACGCGATGAAGGGTGGCGAGGCGACAGCCTTCTGGATCCTCGCTCCGATCGCGGTGCTCTGCGCGATCGGCATGGTCTGGGCGCGCAACGCCGTGCACTCGGCGCTGTTCCTGGTCATCACGATGATGTGCCTCGGCGTGTTCTACATCGTGCAGGCCGGCCCGTTCCTCGGATTCGCGCAGATCATCGTGTACACCGGTGCGATCATGATGCTGTTCATGTTCGTGCTCATGCTGGTGGGCCGGGATGCGTCCGACTCGCTCATCGAGACGCTGCGCGGACAGCGGATGGCGGCGATCGTGCTGGGTATCGCCTTCGCCGGCCTGGTGGCCACCGGCCTGTTCCGTGCCCTCGGCTCGGTGAACGCGGTCGGCCTCACCGCCGCCAACACCAAGCGCGGCGGCAACGTGCAGGGGCTGGCCGAACTGCTGTTCACCAAGTACGTCTTCGCGTTCGAGGTGACCTCTGCGCTGCTGATCACCGCGGCCGTCGGCGCGATGCTCCTGGCGCACGTCGAGCGGCGCAAGGAAGAGCGCAGGAGCCAGCCGGCGATGATGCGCGAGCGCTTCGCGCCGGGCAACTACCCCGGACCGAAGCCGGGCCCCGGCGTCTTCGCCACGTCGGACTCGGTCGCCACCCCGGCGCGGCTGCCCGACGGCACCCCGACCGACCGCAGCGTCTCCAAGATCCTGCCGACGCGGGAGCTGACCTCCGCCGAGACGGCACCGAAGGGTACGGACAAATGACCGCCACGAACTATGTGGTCCTGGCGTCAATCCTGTTCACGATCGGCGCCGTGGGCGTGCTGATCCGACGCAACGCCATCGTGCTGTTCATGTGCATCGAGCTGATGCTCAACGCGGCCAACCTGGCGCTTGTGACGTTCAGCCGCATCAACGGCACCCTCGACGGTCAGATCATGGCGTTCTTCGTCATGGTCGTAGCGGCCGCCGAGGTTGTGGTCGGGCTTGCGATCATCATGTCGATCTTCCGAACTCGACGCTCGGCGAGCGTCGACGACGCCAACCTGCTGAAGTACTGAGAGGGCTCCGGTGCAATCGACGACGTTGGCTGAAGCGGTCAGCTTCGCGTCCCCGAGTGGCGCTCTGTCCAGCTTCTGGCTGCTAATCGCGATCCCGCTGGTCAGCGCCGCGATCCTGCTGCTGCTCGGCCGTCGCGCCGACAGGTGGGGGCACCTGCTGGGCGTGGCGAGCGTGGGCGTGGCGTTCCTACTCGGGCTGGTCTATTTCTTCTCGCTGTCCGGCCTGAAGAACAAGGAACTGTCGCTGAACCTGTTCCAGTTCATGCCCGTGGGCGGTCTCAAGGTCGACGTGGGACTGCTGTACGACCCGCTGTCGGCGATCTTCGTGCTGCTGATCACCGGCGTGGGTTTCCTGATCCACGTGTACGCGGTCGGGTACATGTCGCACGACCCGGGCCGGCGGCGCTTCTTCGCGTACTTCAACCTGTTCGTCGCGGCGATGCTCCTGCTGGTGCTCGGCAACAACTACGTGATGCTGTACGTCGGCTGGGAAGGCGTGGGCGTCGCCAGCTACCTGCTCATCTCGTTCTGGTACCTGCGGCCGAGTGCGGCGACGGCCGGCAAGAAGGCGTTCATCATGAACCGCGTCGGCGACGCGGGCTTCGTGATCGGCATCTTCCTGCTCTTCGCGACCCTCGGCACCGTCCAGTACGACGAGGTGTTCAACAACGTCAGCAAGCTGTCGGCCGGCACCGTCACGGCGATCGGCCTTCTCCTGCTGCTCGGCGCGTGCGGTAAGTCCGGCCAGTTCCCGCTGCAGGCGTGGCTGCCCGACGCCATGGAGGGTCCGACCCCGGTGTCGGCCCTGATCCACGCCGCGACGATGGTGACCGCCGGCGTGTACCTGATCGCCCGATCGCACCCGATCTTCGACGCCAGCGAGGTCGCCCGCACGGTGGTCGTCGCGATCGGCGCGCTGACCCTGCTGATCGGTTGCGTCATCGGCTGCGCCAAGGACGACATCAAGCGGGTGCTGGCCTACTCGACGGTCAGCCAGATCGGGTACATGTTCCTCGCGGTCGGCCTGGGCGGTGCCGCGTACGCGCTGGGCATCATCCACCTGCTGGCGCACGGCTTCTTCAAGGCCGGCCTGTTCCTCGGCGCCGGTTCGGTCATGCACGGCATGAACGACCAGACCGACATCCGCCGCTTCGGGGCCCTGCGCAAGTACATGCCGATCACGTGGGCGACGACCGGCCTCGGCTTCCTCGCGATCATCGGCATCCCGCCGCTGTCGGGCTTCTTCTCCAAGGACCCGATCATCGAGTCGGCGTTCAACCACGAGGGCTGGCTGGGCTGGGTGCTCGGCACCGCGGCGCTGCTCGGCGCCGGACTGACCGCGTTCTACATGACGCGGCTGTTCATGCTGACCTTCCACGGCCCGAAGCGCTGGACCGAGGACATCAAGCACCCGCACGAGTCGCCGCCGGTGATGACGATCCCGCTGATCCTGCTCGCGGTCGGGTCGGTCGCGGCGGGCGGCCTGATGGCCACCTCGGTGAAGGACTGGCTGATGCCGGTCTTCGGTGAGCACCACGAGAGCGCAACGCACATCGGCGCGCTGCCGGCCACCATCCTGACGATCGTCGTGACGCTCGCGGGCGCGGGGCTCGGCTGGGCCCTGTTCAGCAAGGGCACCGTGCTGAAGGAGCAACCGGCCGGGCAGGTGGTCACGGCCGCACGCAACAACCTGTACGCGGACACGTTCAACGAGGCCGTCTTCGAGATGCCCGGCAAGTACCTGACCCGGGCGCTGGTCTACCTCGACAACCGCGGCGTCGACGGCCTGGTCAACGGCCTCGCGGCGGCCGTCGGCGGCGGCTCCGGCCGGCTGCGCCGCATCCAGACCGGCTTTGTCCGGTCGTACGCCCTGTCCATCCTCGGAGGTGCGCTGCTCGTGGTAGCGGCCATGCTGGCGGTGACGCTCGGATGAGCGGATTTCCCTTCCTGTCCGTCTTGACGGTCGCGCCGGCCGTCGGTGGAGCCGTGGTGGCGCTGCTACCCAAGGACAAGCCCGAACTGGTGAAGCGCGTCGCGCTCGCCTGGTCGGTGGCCGTCCTCGGGTTCGCCGTCGCGATGTGGATCGGCTTCAAGGCGGGCGGCCCGCGGATGCAGTTCCGCGAGTCGTACCCCTGGATCCCGACCTGGGGCGTGCGGTTCACCTTCGCCGCGGACGGCATCGCGCTGGTGATGCTCGCGCTGATCGCGCTGCTGGTACCGCTGGTGATCCTGGCGTCCTGGCATGACGCGGACGGCGGTCCCGGCGGGAAGATCCGGCGGTCGGTACCGCTCTACTTCGCGCTGATGCTGTTCCTGGAGAGCACGATGATCGGCGTCTTCGCGGCCGCCGACGTCTTCCTGTTCTACGTGTTCTTCGAGGTCATGCTCGTGCCGATGTACTTCCTCATCGGCTCCTACGGAGGCCAGCGCCGCCAGTACGCGGCGGTGAAGTTCTTCCTGTACTCGCTGGCCGGCGGGCTGTTCATGCTCGCCGCCGTGGTCGGGCTGTGGGTCGTCGGCGGCCACACGTTCGACTGGCAGACCCTACTCAAGGCGGACTTCAGCAGCGGTACCGAGCGGTGGCTGTTCCTCGGCTTCTTCCTCGCATTCGCGATCAAGGCGCCGTTCTTCCCGTTCCACACCTGGCTGCCCGACGCCGGTGGCGCCGCGCCCGCGGGTGCCGCCGCGCTGCTGGTCGGTGTCATGGACAAGGTCGGTACGTTCGGGATCCTGCGGTACTGCCTGCCACTGTTCCCCAACGCCTCGAAGTACTTCGCGCCGCTCGGCCTGGTGCTCGCGCTCGTCGGCATCATCTACGCCGCGCTGCTCGCCATCGGCCAGAACGACCTGAAGCGACTGGTGAGCTACACCTCGATCGCCCACTTCGGGTTCATCGGCATCGGCATCTTCGCGTTCACCTCCCAGGCCGGCACGGGCGCGGTGCTCTACATGCTCAACCACGGCCTCGCGACCGGCCTGCTGTTCCTGGTTGTCGGCATGCTGGTGGCCCGGCGCGGCAGCTCCCTGATCGGCGACTTCGGCGGGGCCGGCAAGTACCTTCCGGGACTCGCCGGGGTGTTCTTCTTCGCCGGCATGGCCTCGCTCGCCCTGCCCGGCACGTCGCCGTTCGTCTCCGAGTTCCTGGTGCTCGTCGGCACGTTCACCGTCAACAAGGCGGTAGCGGTGATCGCCACGTTCGGCATCATCCTGGCCGCCGGGTACGTGCTGTGGATGATCCAGCGCACCACCCAGGGCACCCCGAACCCGGCTCTCGAGCAGGTCGAGGGTATGAGGCGCCCGCTGTCCCTACGTGAGGCGGTCGTGGTCACCCCGCTGATCGCGCTGATCCTTCTGCTCGGCTTCTACCCGAAGCCGGTGCTCGACGTCATCAACCCGGCGGTCAAGGCCACGCTCTCCGATGTCGGCAAGAGCGATCCGGCCCCGATCGCGGTCACGGTCACCAAGGAGGCGGGCAAGTGAGCCCGGTTCTCGCTCTCGTTCCGCTGGCCCAGACGCCTGGGCAAGAGCAGACGTTCCAGTTGCCGCACATCGATTACGCGGCGCTGGCACCGATGTTGATCCTCTTCGGGGTCGCGTGCCTCGGCGTGCTCGTGGAGGCCGCTTTCCGGCGTTTCCCGCGGGCCCGCATCCAGTTGCCGCTGGCCCTGCTCGGCTTGGTCGCCGCCCTGGTCGTCGTGGTCCGGACCGCGAGCAAGCGGACCATCACCGCCGGCGGCGCGATCGCCATCGACGGTCCGTCGCTGTTCCTGCAGGGCTCGATCCTGGTACTCGGCATCGTGGCGCTGCTGCTCATCGGCGAGCGGACCCTCGAGCGGGGCGGATCGTTCGTCGCGCAGGCGGCGGTGACCGCCAACACGGACGCCGACCGGGCGCAGGCCGCCACCGCCGAGGGTTCCAGCGAGGTCTTCCCGCTGACGATGTTCGCCCTCGGCGGCATGATGCTGTTCTCCTCGGCCAACGACCTGTTGACGATGTTCGTAGCGCTCGAGGTCTTCTCGCTGCCGCTCTACCTGCTGTGCGCGCTGGCCCGCCGCCGGCGCCTGCTCAGCCAGGAGGCGGCGCTGAAGTACTTCCTGCTCGGCTCGTTCGCCTCGGCCTTCTTCCTGTTCGGCGTCGCGTTGATCTACGGGTTCGCCGGCCGGGTCGACTTCAAGGGCATCGACCAGGCGGTCGTCGGATCGGCGGCGAGCCCGGTGCTGCTCTACATCGGGCTGGCGATGCTGGCGATCGGCCTGCTGTTCAAGGCCGCCGCGGTGCCGTTCCACGTCTGGACGCCGGACGTCTACCAGGGCGCCCCGACGCCGATCACCGCACTGATGGCCGCGTGCACCAAGGTCGCGGCGTTCGGTGGCCTGCTGCGGGTGCTGTACGTGGGGTTCGAGCGGTCCCAGTGGGACTTCCAGCCGGTGATCGGCACGCTCGCCGTACTGACCATGCTCGTGGGCGCGATCCTCGCCGTCACGCAGACCGACATCAAGCGTCTGCTGGCCTACTCGTCGATCGCGAACGCCGGCTACCTGCTCATCGGTGTCGTCGCACTGAACAAGGACGGGCTGTCGAGCTCCCTGTTCTACCTCGTCGCGTACGGGTTCACGGTGCTCGCCGCGTTCGGGATCGTCACCCTGGTACGCGACGCCGACGGCGAGGCGACGCACCTGTCCCGCTGGGCCGGTCTGGGACGGCGGTCCCCGCTGCTCGCCAGCGTGTTCACGTTCATCCTGCTGGCCTTCGCCGGTATCCCGCTGACCAGCGGATTCACCGCCAAGTTCGGGGTGTTCGCGGCGGGTGTCAGCGGCGGGCAGACCTGGCTGGTCATCGCTGGCGTGGTGTCGAGTGCGATCCTCGCCTTCCCGTACCTGCGGGTCGTCGTGCTGATGTGGCTCTCGGAGCCGGCTGAGGCCACGCCGACCGTGTCGATCCCGGGCGCCCTGACATCGGCGGCGCTCATGATCGGTACGCTCGCCACGCTGGCTCTCGGCGTGGCGCCGACGCTGCTGCTCCCCATCACGACGAAGGCAGCCGAGTTCATTCGCTGAGGCGCACAACGGGGCACGGGGAGCGGTGTGGGATCGTGATTGGCGTGGCGGGTAGAGAAACCGAACAGACGCGAACGTCTATCGGCGTTGACTTCGCCGACGCCGGCCTGGAGGCCGGCGTCGGCCGTATCCTCGCGGCCGTCGAGGATGAGCTACGTCAGACGGTGAACAGCGCGGATCCGCTGGTGTCGGCTGCGGCGAGACATCTGGTCGATGCCGGTGGCAAGCGCTTCCGCCCGTTACTGGTGGCGCTGGCGGCGCACTTCGGCGACCAGTCGGCGCCGGAGGTGGTCAAGGCGGCGATCGTCGTCGAGTTGACCCACCTGGCGACGCTGTACCACGACGACGTCATGGACGAGGCGTCCGTACGCCGGGGGGCGCCATCGGTCAACTCCCGCTGGGGCAACGTCGTGGCGATCCTCACCGGGGACTACCTGTTCGCCAGGGCCGCCGACGTCGCGTCCGAACTGGGCCCGGACGCGGTACGCATCCAGGCGTCGACCTTCTCCCGGCTGGTACACGGGCAGATCGCCGAGACCTCCGGTCCACACGACGGCGAAGAGAAGCTCGTCCACTATCTGCGCGTGATCGAGCAGAAGACGGGCTCCCTGATCGCGACCAGCGCCCGCTTCGGGGGGATGTTCGGCGGCGTCACGCCGGACCAGGTGAACGCCCTGGCGGAGTACGGCGAGACGATCGGCATCGCCTTCCAACTCTCCGACGATCTGCTCGACATCGCGTCGGAGTCGGAGCAGTCGGGTAAGACCCCCGGCACCGATCTACGCGAGGGTGTGCCGACGCTTCCGGTGCTGTACGCCCTGGCTTCCGACGACGGTGATGAGGCTTCGGTGCGGCTGCGCGAGATTCTCGCGACCGGTCCGATCACCGACGATGCGCTGCACGCCGAGGCGCTCGTGCTGCTGCGGGAGTCGTCGGCGTTCAAGCGGGCCCGGGAGACCGTCCGCTCGTACACCGACCGGGCCCGGTCCTCACTGGCCGTGCTACCCGACCAGCCGGCGCGTCGCGCGCTCGAGTCGCTCTGCGACTTCATCGCCGAGCGCACCGGCTGAGCCGCCCGGCGGGTGCGCTGGACGGCCGTACGCGCCGGTCTATGTTCTCTCCGAGGTGACCGCGGCGGCGAGCACGGCGCCGGCGTTCTGACCGCCGGCGAGGCCACTTAGGACGAAGCTCGGCATTACCGATACGGTCGCCGTCATTCCGACGTTTACCTAAGTGTGTACGGCGTGTCGTCGGCGTGTCGCATTGAGTAATCGGGCTTGCGTCACCCACCTGCGGTATTCACAGGGCCTTTTGTTCCCTGCACATCACCCTTTCGTCCGCCGAAAGGTTTCCCACCCCCTGGCCAGTTTCATATGGTGTAAATCTTGTTGCTGCTGCGGCTGGGGAGGCGGGGCGGTGAGAGATCCACAGGCGGAGCCCTCGGATCTGATCCGCAGCGTGTCGCGTGCGCTGCGGGTGCTCGAAGCGGTGGGACAGTCCGAACGCGGGCTCACCGTCAAACAGGTGGCGCGTCGTTGTCAGCTCACCGTCGCGACCACGTACCACCTCGTACGCACCCTTGCGTACGAGGGCTACGTGATCCGGCGCGAGGACGGCACGTACGTGGTGGGCCTCGAGATCGCCGACCGGTTCCGCGAACTGGTCGTGGCGTTCCGTGGGCCGTCGGCGGTCACCGAGGCGTTGCGGCGGGCGGCCGCCGAAACCGGGTACAGCCACTACCTGGCGCGCTTCATCGGTGGTCGGCCCACCGTCACGGCCGTGGCCGAAGGGCTGCGCTCGCCGTACGTCGACGACCTGATCCCGGGGTTCGACGACGGCGCCCACGCGCTGGCGATGGGAAAGGCGCTGCTCGCAACGCTGAGCGCCGAGCAACGGGCCAGGTTCCTCAAGGAGACCGGGATGCCGGCCCACACCCCACAGACGATCACGTCGGTGGAGGCATTCGAAGCCGACCTGTCCGCGGGGGAGCGGCGCGGCATGCAGATCGAGATCAACCAGTATCGGAACGGTCTGGCCTGCGCGGCCGTTCTGGCCGTCAACGACCGGGACCCGGAGCGCAGAGTGGTCCTCCAGTGCGCGCTGCCCGCGGGGGAACTGATGACCTCGGCCCGCGTCGTGCGTACCAGGCTCCTGGCGACCGCCAGCACCCTTGCCGACGTGCTCAAGGAATAGTGCTGCCGCTCGGGCGACCGGCGCCATTCGCAAGATCGATACGGCCTGGAAGACTCGTGTGGCCAGGCGCGTTCGGAACCTTAAGGGAAGGCGTGGAGAACTTTTACTCCACGTTGAACCGTTCCGGCGCGCGCTACGTGCTTCAGGACAAGGGTAGGAGGATGCCTGGCGTGGGCGACGAGGACGCCGAACAGCTACGGGCGCTGCACGCTGAGCACGGCAATGCGCTGTACGCACATGCGCTCCGCCTGAATGGGGGAGACCGACAGCGCGCGGAGGATCTGGTGCAG
>JAOPWA010000514.1 GCA_025965915.1 Dactylosporangium sp.
CGCCGGGCCGGGTGGGCGCCACCGCGCCGTCGCCGGCTGCCGTGCGCGCCCACCTGTCGGCCGGCGCGCCGTAGCTGGTGCGGGCGGGTGCTCCGTAGACGTTGCCGAGCGGTGCCGGGAACGCGCCGGTCTCCGGCAGTGGTGCCGTGCCCGGGTCGGTGGCGGTCGATCCGATGGGGGAGCGCTGTGCCGGCGGACGGGCGACCGTGGTCTGTCGCCGACGGATCGCACCGCTCAGGCTTTCCCCGGGCGCCAGCATGGCTGAGCCGCCGATCTGTCCGGCGGCGTTCGCCGCGGCGCTCGGCGGCGTGTATGGCACCGGCCGCACTACCGCGTACGGGTCGGTCTGGTGTGTGGGCGCGTTGCTGGCCAGCGCACCCGACAGCAGGTCGCGCAGGACACCCCGGGCGGTCGGCACGTCCCAGCGGCGGGCCGGGTCCTTCTCCAGCAGCCCGTACAGGACGCCAGCCAGGGCGCTGGCGCGCATCGCCGGCGCCGGCTGCTCCTCGACGACGGCCCGCATCGTCTCGATCGGGTCCCGCTTGTCGAACGGCGGACGCCCCTCGACGGCCGTGTAGAGCGTCACGCCCAGCGAGAACAGGTCGCTGGGCGGGCCGAACGGCGCCCCGATCGCCCGCTCGGGGGAGATGAAGTGCGGGGAGCCCAGGACCATCCCCGGCGTGGTGAGCTGGCTTTCCGACGGCATCCGCGCGACGCCGAAGTCGGTGAGCACGCACCGGCCGTCGTTGCAGATGAGCACGTTGGCCGGCTTGACGTCGCGGTGCAGCACGCCCGCCGCGTGCGCCATCTCGAGTGCACCGAGCAGTGCGATGCCGATCTTCGCCACGGCCCGCGGCGCGAGTGGACCGTCTTCCACGATGATCTCGGCGAGACTGCGGGCCTGCAGCAGCTCCATCACGATCCAGGGCCGGCCGCCGTCGGTCACCACGTCGTAGACCTGCACGACGGCGGGGTGGGACAGCGCCGCCGCGGCCCGCGCCTCGCGCAGGGTCCGCTGGTACATCGCGTCCCGGTCGCTGGCCGCCATGCCCTGCGGGAGCAGGACCTCCTTCACCGCCACGTCGCGGCGCAGGAGGGTGTCGGTCGCGCGCCAGACCGTACCCATGCCGCCGTGACCGATCGCGGTACGCAACGCGTACCGCGAGCCGATCATGGTGCCCGGGGCGCCTCTGGTGTCGCTGGAGGCCTCGGCGATGGCGCGCCGGTCAGCCGCGATCTCCGGCCGCATCTCGGTGCGGTCGTGGATGCGGTCGTCGGACGGTCGGTCCATAGGTATGTCGACGGCCGTCGCGTCGCCACCCGAGTCCTGACTGTGCCGGGAGCTGGTGGACGCCGTGGAGCCGGATGGTGGCACGGGGTCGTCGTGCCACGTCGGGAGCTGAGTCGTCACTGGCTTCTAACCGTAGTTCCGGGTCGGTGTCAGATCGGGACCGTGCGGGAGCGGCTGGCGAGGATGGGATCTTCCGGCCAACCCCTCTATCTTGCCGGTTAGTCCGACGGCAGGGGAAGCCGTATTCATGTTCGCAACCATAATCTCCACCTACGGGGTCCGGTGACCGGCTTTGTGCGGTATACCTCACCGTACGGGCGCAGGCGCGGCCTTAACGCTCGCTTACCATTTGCGGGTGAGCGAGCGAATCGGCTGGCGCAGTGCGTTGAGCCTCATGGCGGCGCAGAGCGGAGCGAGGCGACGGTATGAGCGAGCGTAGCGAGCGGCGTAGCGAGTCCGGTTTCGTTGTGGAGCCGGTGTACCGCGAGGGCGACGTGCCGGCTGGTCTGGCCGAACGGCTGGGTGAGCCGGGCGAGTATCCGTTCACTCGCGGTGTGTACCCGTCGATGTACACGTCGCGGCCGTGGACGATGCGCCAGTACGCCGGGTTCGGTACCGCCGCGGAGTCCAACGCCCGCTACCGGCAGCTGCTGGCCGCCGGCACGATGGGATTGTCGGTGGCGTTCGATCTGCCCACCCAGATGGGCTACGACTCCGATGCCGCGATCGCGCACGGCGAGGTCGGTAAGGTCGGCGTCGCGATCGACTCGATCGAGGACATGCGGGTGCTGTTCGGCGGCATCCCGCTGGACAAGGTGTCGACCTCGATGACGATCAACGCGCCGGCGTCGGTGCTGCTGCTGCTCTACCAACTGGTGGCCGAGGAGCAGGGCGTGCCGGGCGACAAGCTGTCCGGGACGATCCAAAACGACATCCTCAAGGAGTACATCGCCCGCGGCACGTACATTTTCCCGCCCAAGCCGTCGCTGCGGTTGGTGTCGGACACGTTCGCGTACTGCCGCAAGGAGATCCCGAAGTGGAACACGATCTCCATCTCCGGCTACCACATGGCCGAGGCAGGTGCCACGCCCGTCGAGGAGATCGCGTTCACGCTGGCCAACGGGATCGCGTACGTGCGGGCCGCTCTTGATGCCGGGCTCAACGTCGACGACTTCGCGCCGCGGCTTTCGTTCTTCTTCGTCGCGCGTACGACGCTGCTCGAGGAGGTCGCGAAGTTCCGGGCCGCCCGGCGGATCTGGGCGCGGATCATGCGTGAGCAGTTCGGCGCGCAGGACCCGAAGTCGTGGATGCTGCGGTTCCACACCCAGACCGCCGGCGTGCAGTTGACCGCCCAGCAGCCCGAGGTCAACCTGATCCGGGTCGCGGTGCAGGCGCTGGGCGCGGTGCTGGGCGGTACCCAGTCGCTGCACACCAACTCCTTCGACGAGGCGATCGCGTTGCCCACCGAGAAGGCCGCCCGGCTCGCGCTGCGTACCCAGCAGGTCATCGCCTACGAGTCCGACCTGACCGCGACCGTCGACCCGTTCGCCGGCTCGTACGTCGTCGAGGCGATGACCGCGAAGATCGAAGAGGCCACGGTCGCGCTCATGGACCGGGTCGCCTCGTATGGCTCCGCGGTGGAGGCGATCGAGGCCGGCTTCCAAAAACGCGAGATCGAGACGTCGGCCTACCAGGTGTCGCAGGAGATCGACTCCGGCTCCCGGGTCGTCGTCGGGGTCAACCGGTTCACCCTCGACACCGAGGAGCCCTACGAGCCGCTACGCGTGGACCCCACGATCGAGGCGGCACAGGCGGCCCGGCTGGCGACGCTGCGCCGCGACCGCGACAACCCCGCCGTCGAACGCGCACTGCGCGACCTGCGGGCCGCGGCCGAAGGCACCGACAACGTGCTGTACCCGATGAAAGACGCACTACGGGCCCGCGCCACCGTCGGCGAAGTATGCGGAGCGCTCCGCGAGGTGTGGGGCCTGTACCGGCCCACCGACCGCTTCTGAGCACGGCGCCCGCCGCGCCGCCACCAGGCCACCCCG
>JAOPWA010000209.1 GCA_025965915.1 Dactylosporangium sp.
TGCTCGTCGCGGTCGACGAGCCGACCGGGCGGCTGCTCGGTTCGGTGACGTTCGTGCTGCCCGGTAGTGAGTACGCCGAGTTGGCGCGCCCCGGCGAGGCCGAGTTCCGGATGCTCGCGGTCGAACCCTCGGCGCAGGGTCGTGGGGTCGGCCGGCTGCTGGTTGGCGAGTGTCTGCGCCGCGCCGCCGAAGCTGGCTGCGCCGCCGTTGTGATCTGCTATCGCGACTTCGTGGACGCCGCGCAGCGGCTCTATACCGGCCTGGGCTTCGAGCGAATCCCCGAACGGGACTGGATGCCGGCGCCCGACGTGAGGCTGCTCGCCCTGCGCAAGCCATGCCCGTGATCATGGCCATACGCCCCCTGTGATGCGCGAAACTGCTCGTTCGTTGTGTGCTCCTGCTCGTTCGTGCGACGATCCTTGCTGAAACGCGCACGCAACAGCGGGAGGGCCTGTCGTGAAGAACCAACCAGGAAGCGGGATGGCGGCGGACATCGCCGAGCAGCCCGAGGTGTACGCACGGCTACTCGACGTGGAGGCGCCCGCGATCGCGGAGGTCGCCGCGCGGATTGCCCGGTGCGCGCCGCGCCACGTCGTCTTCACCGCACGGGGAACCTCCGACCACGCCGCGCTGTACGCGGCATATCTGACTGAGATCCTGCTCGGCATCCCGGCCGGGCTCGCATCGCCGTCGGCCGTCACCGTCTACGGCGCCCGACCTGACCTGCGCGACGCGCTGGTTGTGGGCGTCTCTCAGAGCGGCGGGTCACCCGACCTGTGCGAGGTCGTACGGGTCGCCCGCGAGCAGGGTGCACACACCTTGGCCGTGACCAACAACCCCGAGTCACCGCTGGCCCAGGCTGCCGAGATGTCCATCGACGTCGCGGCCGGGCACGAGCGCGCGGTCGCCGCGACCAAGACGTACACCGCCGAACTGTTGGCTCTGCTCATGCTGATCGAGGGGGTGCGCGCCGGCGACGGGGCGCTGCCCGCCGACCAGCGCGCCGAGTTGGGCAAGCTGCCCGGGTACGCGCAGAAGGTGCTCGACGACCCGACAGCGAGCGAGCTCGCCCCCCGCTACCGCTTCGCGGCGCGAATGGTGACCACGGGCCGGGGATACGCGTACCCGACCGCCCGGGAGGCCGCGCTCAAGCTGATGGAGACGTCCTACCTCCCCGCCCTGGCGTTCTCCGGTGCCGACCTGCTGCACGGCCCCCTGGCGATGACCGACCCGGACGTGCCGGTGCTCGCCGTCGTCGGCTCGGGCCCCGGCGGCGGTGCGATGCGGGAGGTGCTGGCCCGGCTGGACGAGCGCCGCGCCGACGTGGTGGCGATCGGGCCGGCTGACGTGGAGGGCGCCGCGCTGCGTATCCCGACGCCCGACGTCGACGAGCGGATCGCGCCGCTGCTGGACATCCTGCCGCTGCAGCGGCTCGCGCTCGAGTTGGCGCGGCACCGGGGCGAGGACCCGGACGCGCCACGCGGTCTGAAGAAGGTCACCGCGACCCTCTAGGGGACCGTGATCACCGCGGGCTTGTCCTGGCGTAGCTCGACGGCCGGGAAGCTCACCGGCTGCCGGTCGTCCACCGAGACCTCGTAGGTGTTGTGGCCGCCCGGCACACCCGGCAGCTCGAACGCGAAGTTGCACCGGTACGCGCTGCCTTCCACCGCCAGCACACCTGCCCTCAGGGTGCCGGTCGCCAGGGTGTGGTCGGGCGGGTCGGTCACCCGTACCGGAGCATTCGCAGTGATTCCGGCCGTCGACACCTGGCACGGGTCACCCGGCTGTCCGGCCGGCGCGCCCGCGACGGTGACGTATCCGCGCAGCACGAACCCGCTCGGCTTGTTGTGGCTCGCGCCCCCGGCGCGCAGCCAACCGCAACCGGACAGGGCCGCGCAGAGCGCCGCAACAGCGATGACTGTGAAAACAAAGCGCCGCACGCCTGAAGAGGCTACATCTGGGCCATGGCAGGCTGTGAGGCGTGTCCACGCTGCGTGACCTCGTCGAGGAGCACACCAACCTCGAACCGGCCGACATCGAGCACCTGCATCGGCTCGCCGGTGACTGGCAACTGGTGTCCGATCTGTCGTTCGCCGATCTCATCATGTGGGTGGCGCTGGCCGACGGCCAGTTCCTCTGCGTAGCCCAGGTACGCCCGACCACCGGACCCACGGCCTACCAGGACGACCAGGTGGGGCGGTTCTTCAGCGGTCCGGAGGTGGCACACCTGGCGGTCGCCGTCGACCAGGGCCGGATCTGGCGGGAGGGCGACCCGGTCTGGTACGGCGACATACCGGCCCGGCACGAGGCGATCCCGGTCCGGCGCGCCGGCAGTGACCAGGTGATCGCGGTCATCGGTCGGGACACCAACCTCTCTACCGCGCGCACCCCCAGCCACCTGGAGCTCAACTACCTCACGACCGCCGACGACCTGGCCCAGATGATCGCGGAGGGAGGCTTCCCGCCGCCCCGGCATCCGGGCGAGACCACCAGCGCGCCCCGGGTCGGCGACGGGCTGATCCGCATCGACGGCGGTGGCAAGGTGACGTACGCGAGCCCGAACGCGCAGTCGGCGTACCGGCGGCTGGGCATGTCGACGCATCTCGTGGGCGAGGACCTGGCGGCGATGACGGGGCGGCTCGCCGACGATCCGCTGGAAGGGGGCGAGACCTCGGAGGTGGTGCTGGCCGCGCTGCGCGGCGAGGCGCCGCCGCGCCGGGAGATCGAGGCGCGCGGAGCGACCGTTCTGATGCGGGCGCTTCCGTTGATGCCGGCCGGCACCCCCATCGGCGCGCTGGTGCTGGTACGCGACGTGACCGAGGTGCGCCGCCGGGACCGCCAGTTGATCACGAAGGACGCCACGATCCGGGAGATCCACCACCGGGTGAAGAACAACCTGCAGACGGTCGCCGCGCTGCTGCGGCTGCAGGCGCGGCGGGTCGGTGTGCCGGAGGCGCGGGCCGCCCTGGAGGAGTCGGTGCGCCGGGTCGCGTCGATCGCGATCGTGCACGAGACGCTGTCGATGTCCTCGGACGAGGCGGTCGAGTTCGACGGCATCGTCGATCGGGTCGCGTCGGCCGCGAAGGAGGTGGCGGCGCCCGAGTCGCGGGTGGCGATCCGGCGTTCCGGTACATTCGGCGTACTCCCGGCGGAGGTGGCCACCCCACTGGTGATGGTCCTGAACGAACTGCTGCAGAACGCGGTCGAGCACGCGTACGGGCCGGGTGTCGAAGGCGACGTGGTGATCAGTGCGCACCGGTTCCGCCGGCAGTTGCACGTGACCGTCACCGACGCAGGGCAGGGGCTGCCGGACGGCTTCAGTCTGGAGGCGAGCGAGCGGCTGGGGCTGCAGATCGTGCGCACCCTCGCCACGGGCGAACTGCGCGGGTCGATCGAGTTGCGCCCCCGGGCGGAGGGCGGCACCGAAGCGGTCCTGGTGGTGCCGCTATCCAAACGGTGAGACCGGCCCGCGTCCGGCGCACTCAACTGGCGGATTGCCGTTTGAACTCTTTCCTATCAAGCTGGTGGGTTAGCGAGAGTATTCGCTGGTCAATCGGGGTTCCGAGGTGAGACGGGCCTCACGCAACCGTGGCGTTCCGGCCATGGTTCGTGGCACGATCGACCCTATGAACGCTGCTTCCCTGCGGCTCACCAGCCGCCGGCACGTCGACTTCGGTCGCGTGCGCAGCGCCATCTGTCCGGCTGCCTGACGCCGCCCGTAATCCATTTCGGGCGCGCGACCGCGCCGGTTTTTTTTGACATCGACGTCAACCGCAGTTTTTCGCGGTCACCGGTGCGCGCGCTCCCACCATCAGCAGGAGGACGCTCGCATGACGGCAACCGCCGTCCCCGCCAGTTCCCGTTCCGGCCGGCCCGACAAGGGCGGCCGCGGCGAGGGTCAGTGGGCGCTGGGGCACCGTGAACCGCTCAACCCCAACGAGCGCTTCAAGAAGGACGACGACGGGCTCAACGTGCGGCAGCGGATCGAGACGATCTACGCGCACCGCGGCTTCGCCAGCATCGACCCGGCCGACCTGCGCGGCCGGATGCGCTGGTGGGGCCTCTACACCCAGCGCGCCCCCGGGATTGACGGCGGGCGCACGGCGATCCTCGAGCCGCACGAGCTCGAGGACGAGTACTTCATGCTGCGCGTGCGCGTCGACGGCGGCCAGCTCGACCTGGCCCAGTTGCGCGCCATCGCCAACGTGTCCACCCGGTACGGGCGCGACAGCGCCGACATCACCGACCGGCAGAACATCCAGATGCACTGGATCCGTATCGAGGACATGCCGGCGATCTGGCGTGAGCTGGAGGGCGTCGGGCTGTCGACCACCGAGGCGTGCGGTGACACCCCCCGCGTGATCCTGGGTAGTCCGGTCGCGGGCGTGGCCGAGAGCGAGATCCTGGACGCCACCGAGGCGATCAACGAGATCTCAGAGAAGTTCATCGGCGACCCGGAGCTGTCCAACCTGCCGCGCAAGTTCAAGACCACGATCTCGTGGCTGCCCGACACCCCGTACGAGGCCAACGACATCTCGTTCCTCGGCGTGATCCACCCCGACCACGGCCCCGGCTTCGACCTGTGGGTCGGCGGCGGGCTGTCGACCAACCCGATGCTCGCCAAGCGCCTCGGCGTGTGGGTGCCGATGCACGAGGTCGCCGACGTCTGGCACGGCGTGATCAAGATCTTCCGGGATTACGGGTACCGCCGGCTGCGCAGTCGCGCCCGGTTGAAGTTCCTGATGGCCGACTGGGGTCCGGAGAAGTTCCGGGAGATCCTCGAGACCGAGTACCTGAACCGCAAGCTCATCGACGGCCCGGCTCCCGAGCTGCCCGAGCGCCCCATCGACCACGTGGGTATCCACAAGCAGTGGGACGGCAAGTACTACGTCGGCGTCGCCCCGGTCGCCGGCCGCGTCTCCGGATCGGTGCTGGCCCGGGTCGCCGACATCGCCGAGACGCACGGCAGCCGCCGGGTGCGGCTCACCCCGTACCAGAAGCTTCTGGTCCTTGATCTTGACCATGGCCAGGTCAACCCGCTGATGGCGGCGCTACGCGAGATCGGCCTGGAAGCGGCGCCGTCAGCGTGGCGGCGCGGCACGATGGCCTGCACCGGCATCGAGTTCTGCAAGCTCGCGATCGTCGAGACCAAGGCCCGGGCGGCGTCCCTGGTCGATGAGCTGGAGAAGCGGCTGGCCGGGTTCGACGCCGACATCTCGATCCACCTGAACGGCTGCCCCAACGCCTGCGCCCGCACCCAGGTGGCCGACATCGGGCTCAAGGGCATGATCGTGCCCGGTCCGGACGGCCGGCAGGTCGAAGGCTTCCAGGTGCACCTCGGTGGCGGCCTCGGCATGGCCGCCGGGCAGACGGCCGGGTTCGGCCGCAAGGTCCGCGGCCTGAAGACCACCGCGGACGAGCTTCCCGAGTACGTGGAGCGGCTGGCCCGCCACTACCTCGCCGCCCGCACCGACGGCGAGACGTTCGCGCAGTGGGTCCTCCGCGCCGACGAGGGAGAGCTCAAATGAGTGAGCGAAGCGAGCGAATCGGCTGGCTCAGTGTTGCCACTCAAGGCGACACCGAGCGGAGCGAGGTGGCGTCATGAGTGAGCGCCAAGCACCCCTGTACTGCCCCTACTGCGGTGAAGAAGACCTACGGCCCTCCGAGGAGGGCGGCCATGGGGCCTGGGAGTGCCACTCCTGCGCCCGCGTGTTCTCGCTGAAGTTTGTCGGTCTGGTCGGACGAGCGCTGGAGGTAACCCGGTGACGAGCACCCGAACCAAGGAAGAGCTTCGCGAACTGGCGACGGTCGCCGGCCGCGAGCTGGAAGGCAAGCCGGCCGAGGAGATCGTGGCCTGGGCGGTGGAGACGTTCGGCGAGCGGTTCTGCGTGACCAGCTCGTTCGCCGACGCGGTGCTCGCACACGTGGTCTCGCGGGTAGCGCCCGGGGTCGACGTGGTCTTCCTCGACACCGGTCTGCACTTCGCCGAGACCCTGCGGGTACGCGACATCGTGCAGCGCACGCTGCCCGTCACCGTCCGCTCGATCCGGCCCAAGCTGACCGTCAAGGAGCAGGACGAGCAGTTCGGCCCCCGGCTGTACGCGCGCAACCCCGACGAGTGCTGCGACCTGCGCAAGGTCGAGCCGCTGGAGCGCGGGTTGGCCAACTACGACGCCTGGGCGGCGGGGCTTCGCCGCGACGAGTCCCCCACGCGGGCCAACACCCCTGTCGTCGGCTTCGACGTCAACCGGGGCAAGGTCAAGGTCTCGCCGCTCGCGGCGTGGACCCAGGCCGACGTGGACGCGTACATCTCCCGCCACAACGTGCCGGTCAACACGCTGCTGCGCCAGGGGTACGGCTCGGTCGGCTGCTGGCCGTGCACCAAGCGCACCCCGCCCGGCGAGGACCCCCGTGCCGGTCGCTGGCCGATGTTCGACAAGAGCGAATGCGGGCTACATCTGTGAGCGGAGCGGACCGATCGGCGGCTGTGAGCGGAGCGAACCGATTGACGCCGTGACTTCGATCCTGCTGGTCGCGCACGGGTCGAGCTACCCGCGAGCCGCCGCCGCCACCCGGGCCCTCGCTCGGGCGGTCGCGGCGGCCCGGCCCGGCTCCACGGTCCATGCGTCGTTCCTCGACCACGCCGGGCCCCGGCCCGACGAGATGCTCGCCTCCCTGCGCGACGCCGGCCGCACGTCGGCGACGGTGGTGCCGCTGCTCCTGACATCGGCCTACCACGGCCGGATCGACATACCGGCCGTACTCGCGAAGTCCCGCGCCGACGGCGTGGACCTGGCCGTCCACCTCACCGACGTCCTCGGCCCGGTCGACGGCCGGGTGCCCGCGCCCCTGCTCGCCGGCCTTCGCCGACGGCTGACTGAGACCGGCGCCTCGTTCGACGCCGTGGTCCTCGCCGCGGCAGGCACCCGCGACCGGGCTGCCCTCTCGACCATCGAGCTGACCGCACGGGCCCTGGGCAGTTGCCTGGGCGTGCCGTGTCTGCCCGCATACGCCTCGGCGAGCTCGCCCACGGCCGGCGAGGCGGTCTACGCGCTCCGTCAGGGCGGGGCGCGATCGGTTGCGGTGGCGGCCTACTTCCTGGCTCCCGGACGTCTCTACGACGCCGCGGTCGAGTCGGCGCACACGGCCGGCGCGGTAGCCGCGTCGCAGCCGCTGGGCGCCCTGCCCGAGCTGGTCCGGTTGGTACTCGACCGGGTCGACGCGGTGCACACCGCGCCCCTCGCGGCCTAGCATCGCCACCTTTCACCCGTCGCGGGTGATGCCGGCACCCGGCCTCTCCGGCCACGCTGTTGCCATCCGGTAGGCACATCCAGACCTTCTGACGGTCGATGCTGCATACCGTCAGCTGTTGAGCTCGAGCGTCAGGTCGGCAAGTCGGTGAGGGGGCCCCTTGGACATGGCGAGTCCGACCGAGAAGTTCTTCGACGAGTTGGGTCGGCGAGGGCATGAACCGCTGCTCGAGAGGATCACCGCGAAGGTGCTCTTCCACATCGCGGATGGCCGGGACGCCGCGCACTGGCTCGTCGAGATCGTGGCGGGCGACTTTCGGGTGTCCCGTCAGAGCGGTAGGGGCCGGTGCGGCATCTCCGCCGACCGGGCGTTGTTCGACGGCATCGTCACCGGCGAGGTGAACGCGATGGCGGCGATGCTGCGCGGCGCCCTGTGGGTCGAGGGCGACCGCGAGACCTGGGTCGTGGTGCAGCGGTTGCTTCCCGGGCCGTGCTCGCCGCGCCGCCGTCCGCTCGTCTCGCAGGGGAGCGGGCGGGGAGGTGACCATGAGTGACGATCGGGTCGATACCCTGGACGGCAACACCTTCGTGGTCAGCGATCCACGCGGCGACATCGATGCCTCGTTCACCGACCCGACGGGGTTGTTCTCGTACGACACCCGCTTCCTGTCCACCTGGGTACTGACCGTCGGCGGCAAGCGGCTCAACGCCCTGTCCACCGACGATCTCGAGTACTTCGAGACGCGGTTCTTCCTCGTCCCCGACACCGGGACGGTGTACGTCGACTCCAAGCAGTCGGTCATCCGCCGGCGCACGCTCTGCGAAGGGCTCCACGAGCAGCTGACGGTCCTCAACCACGACGGGAAACCGGTCGACCTCGCGATCCGGGTCGAGGTGGGTTCGGACTTCGCCGACCTGTTCGAGGTCAAGGACGACCTGGCGAAGAAGGGCAAGTACTACACCCGGGTCGACCGTCGTGGCCTGCTGCTCGGGTACGAACGGGAGACCTTCCGCCGCGAGACCCTGATCTCGACGACGACGCCGGCGCACGTCGACGAGCACGGGCTCAGCTTCGACATCCAGGTCCAAGCGCACGGCGAGTGGACGACGGAACTGCGCGTCTCGCCGGCGATGCCCGGGGCGTCAGGGCAATCGCTGCTGCCCCGGAGCAGGGGCGACCACGCCCGGCCGAAGATTAGAGAAGACCTGGAGATGTGGGTCGCGCGGGCGCCGCGGTTGGAGTGCGACTGGGATCCGCTCAAGACGACGTACCGGCGCAGCCTCGTCGATCTCGCGGCCCTGCGGTTCTCGCCGAGCATCGCGGGAGGTCACAGCCTGCCGGCGGCCGGCTTGCCCTGGTTCATGACCATGTTCGGCCGCGACAGCATCTTCACCAGCCTGCAGGCGCTGCCGTTCGCGCCGGAGCTCGCGGCGACCACTCTCCGCGTTCTGGGCGACTGGCAGGGCAGATGTGTCGACGACTTCCGCGACGAGGATCCGGGGCGGATCCTGCACGAGATGCGGTACGGGGAGATGACCGCCTTCGAGGAGCGGCCACAGTCGCCGTACTACGGCACCGCCGACGCGACGCCGCTGTACGTCGTGCTCCTCGACGAGTACGAGCGGTGGACCGGTGACGCCACCCTGGTGCGCCAGTTCGAGTTGGAAGCGCGTGCCGCGCTGAACTGGATCGACGAGTACGCCAACCTCCTCGGTAACGGCTACGTCGCCTACCAGCCGCGCGAGCCGAGGACGGGCCTCGAGAACCAGTGCTGGAAGGACTCGTGGGACTCGATCTCCTACCACGACGGGCGGCTGCCCGGCTTTCCCCGGGCGACCTGCGAACTGCAGGGATACGCGTACGACGCGAAGAAGCGGGGCGCCCGCCTGGCGCGTGAGTTCTGGAACGACCCCGAGTACGCCGACCGGCTGGACAAGGATGCCGACGAGTGCAAGCGGCGCTTCAACCGCGACTACTGGATGGAGGATCGCCAGTACTACGCGTTGGCCCTCGACGCCGACGGCAGTCAGGTGGACGCGCTCGCGTCCAACATGGGGCACCTTCTGTGGAGCGGGATCGTCGACGACGCGAAGGCCGAGGCTGTCGCGGGGCACCTGCTCGGCCGGCGGCTCTTCTCGGGCTGGGGCGTGCGGACGTTGGCCGAGGGGGAGGCCCGGTTCAACCCCATCGGCTACCACGTCGGGACGGTCTGGCCCTTCGACAACTCGTTCATCGCCTGGGGCCTGCGGCGCTACGGCTTCAAGGAGGAGGCGGCGCGGTTGGCGGCCGGCATTCTCGACGCGGCCGATTTCTTCGAGGGGCGGCTGCCGGAGGCGTTCGCCGGCTACGACCGGGCGCTGACCAAGTACCCCGTCCGGTACCCCACCGCGTGCTCCCCGCAGGCCTGGTCCACCGGTGCGCCGCTGTTGTTCCTGCGTACGATGCTCGGGCTTGAGCCGCTCGGCGATCATCTGGTGGTCGATCCCGCCTTGCCGGTGGGGATCGGGCGCATCGAGCTCCTGGACATTCCGGGGCGCTGGGGCCACATCGACGCCTTCGGGCGTGGACGGATGGAGGTCGACTACGGGCGACGTCTGCACCCGCAGTTGGGCGACCCTGTTCGGGAGAAGTCGAGGTTCGTGTGAGCAGCCGGTCAGCCCAAGATCGGCTAGGAGGTGGAGTGGGTACCGTACCGTGACGGGATGCAGATGACATGCCCCAAATGCATGGGCCAGATGCGACAGTACGAGCGCGGCGGCATCATGATCGACCAGTGCACGGAGTGCCGGGGGATCTTCCTCGACCGGGGTGAGCTGGAGCGGCTGGTCGACGCGGAGACGTCCTGGCACGGCGGCGGGCCTGCCAGTAATCCACAGTTACACCCACAGCCACATCCGCAGCCGCAGCGTCACCGCGACTACGACTCCGACGAGTACCCGATGTACGGGCAGCAGCACGGCCACGGACAGTACCGGCAGAAGAAGCGCCGTGGCTTCCTAGAGGAACTGTTCGACTGAGCGCGAGGATTGGCGAGAACGTGGAGTTGCCGAGTAACAGTGGTGCCCCGAGGGCCAATGGCTCCCGGGGCACCACATGGTCCAGATCAGGCAGAGTGAGCGCGAACCCGCAAGCCGCCGCGCCGTTTGAGAGCGCGCCGCTCTTCTTCGCTCATTCCGCCCCAGACGCCGGCGTCCTGACCGGAGTCGAGTGCCCATCGGAGGCAATCGTCGGTCACGGAGCAGCGCCGGCAGACCGCTTTGGCCTGCTCGACTTGGAGCAAGGCCGGACCAGACGTCCCAATCGGGAAGAACAGTTCCGGGTCCTCATCGCGGCAGGCAGCACGGTGGCGCCAGTCCGACATGGCGGCAACACTCCTTGGTTTGCGGATCGGTAGCAGTGAGTGCGTAAATCTTTCCTATATGCGTCTCGCGTGCCGGTCGCGCGGGGCGAACCAGGCCGAACGGCAGCGCGTGAGCAGGCAACTCGCTTCGCTTGTGAATACTTTCACGAACTATGGCGATGTCAAGGGGGGTGTTCTGAAAAACTCGGAGCGCGTGAGTGAGGTCACGCTGTGTATGTCCGGGTTTCCGACCCCTCAAGGCCCCGTGCTAACGACTGTCAGTTACTAAAGTAATGCCGAAGGTGACTGGCTGCCACCGTTTTCGCAACTGTCGCGCCGCTTCCGCCTGCCAATCGATGCTGCCTGCAATAGGTGCAACGGCTCAGCACACGATTCGTAACGCGTCAGGGATCGATTGAAATTGGATTTTGTTCCGCTCGCCGAGGTACTCCCCGTCAAGCTGAAAGGCCATCGGGTGGTCGGCCCGAAGCGTGAAAGCTTCGAGATCATGCAGGTTGAGAATGCGCTTTCCGTGCGGGCGCGGACGACGTGCCAGGATCTGCTGCACGGTGCGCATCGTGCTCGGCACATGTAGTTCGCGCATCGCCATCACGTCGAGCCCGGTCTCGAACGAGGCGTCCGGGCAGGGGTTCACGGGACGGTCGCCGAGGTAGGTCCAGGGAGTCGCGTTCTGGACGATGACCGTCGCGAGCCCGACTTCGGGCTGCTCGCCGGGGCATTCCAGGGTTACCGGGGGGTGTCGGCGCTCGGTCTCCAGAAAGTACTGGGCCAGCGTGGAGCGCAGATACAGGCTGGACGTCGAGGTCCGTCCCCGGTGCCGGGCCCGCTCGACCCGCCGAACCACCTCCGCGTCGAGCCCCAGCCCCGCGCAGAACGTGAAGTACCGGTCGTCGGCGCGACCCAGGCCAACTCTGCGAGAGCGCACTTCGCGCAGTGCCTCCAGGATCACGCTGGCCCCGTCCGCCCAGTCCCTGGGCATGCCAACGGCCCGCGCGAACACATTGGTAGAACCGCCGGGGACGACGGCGAGGCCCGGACGGTCA
The DNA here is from genome assembly GCA_025965915.1 of Dactylosporangium sp. Lineage (GTDB taxonomy): Bacteria > Actinomycetota > Actinomycetes > Mycobacteriales > Micromonosporaceae > Planosporangium. Next base: position 11,656 of record JAOPWA010000209.1, read on the forward strand.
TCGGCCTTGTCGCCGGCCGCCATCAACCCGTTGACCGCCTCGTTGACGGTGCCGTCGCCACCGAGCGTCACCACCAGGTCGACGTCGTCGGTCGCCGCCTCCCGCGCCAGCTCCATCGCGTGACCTCGCCGACGGGTGTACGCCACCGTCAGGTCCACCTCGCTGCGCAGCGCGCGGACCAGAACGTCGCGGCTGCGCTCGCTCGTGGTGGTCGCCTTGGGGTTGACCACGAGAAGCGCGCGCATGGCGGGCACTGTACCCGTAGGGCGCGATTGCAAGCCTGATTACCGGCGGTACAGTGACCGGCGTGACGGACAAGGGCTCTGGAGCGCAGCGCCAACCCGCACCGGAGTCTCCGCCACCGGGCAACCCGGCGCCGGCTGCCCTCCGAGCGGCGGTCGGGCTGCTGATTGCCCAGGCGACGGTGGTCGCCCTGATCGTGGTATTCCTCGTCTACAAGGACTTCACGACCCGTGTCGTGAGCTGGCGGGAC
>JAOPWA010000239.1 GCA_025965915.1 Dactylosporangium sp.
GCCAGGCCCCAGGACCAGCGCTCGCGCTGCCGGAAGAAATCGCGGAGGCTGGCAGGCGACGCGCCGTAGCACCGCCCGCCGAACCAGGCGCTCCGGCCCTCGTAGCGAGCACTGAAGATCAGTGCGAACTGGGCATCCTCGACAATGCTCCGAGGACCGAAATCCCAGCCTATTGTCGCCTCGATCGAGGCCCGCACCAGCAGTAGTTCACCGTGCACGCCCGCGCGCGGCGTGCCACTGCCGGTCCAGGCCGAGAAGCGCCCCACGTCCTCGGCAGGCCGGACCGAGTCTGCGAGCCAGGTGAACCTGTTCACAGCGTACTCGCGCGGGTACGTCAGGATGCCCTGACCTAGGTGTTTGGCATCGCGGCCAGCCTGTAACTGCTCCTCGATGAACCGGGCCATGGCCAGGGCGGTATCGGGGCCCACACCAGTGTCGTCATCCATGTGCAGCACCCACACGTCGTCGCAGTCCTCGTGCTCGCGGATCCGCAGCTCATGCGAATAGTGGTTGGCACGCGCCTTAAATCTCGTTCCGTTAGCAGTGCGATAGCGCCTCGGTACGGTGACAAGCCGTATCAGCTCGCTTCCGGCGGCCAGCCTGGCGATCCGGCCTGTTGCCTCGCAGCCCTCGTCGATGGCGATGTCGATCCTGAGCCGGGGAAAGCACCTGGGGAGATAGGCGATGTAGGACAGGACCGAGCGCTCGAGCGCGGGGTAGGTGTCGTGCCGGCCGATGGTAGGAACGACAACGATCAGGAAATCTTCGCTTCTCGTGAGCCCGCGGCCAGACCACCGAGCCTCTGACTCGCGTAGTGCCTTGCGAGTCCGTCGTATGCCGACGATACCGGTGAGCGTGGTGAAGATGGGCCACGTCCACAGCACCGTCAGCGGCCAGCCAAGCACGCCCGCAGATGAGGCGTTGGACCAGAAGTCACTCACCACAATGATCAGATAGGAGAGAACCAGCGGCCAGTACGCTGGCCTCCAGCGGGCGAGCCTGCGGTGCAGTTCTCGCGCCTGCCGCGGGACGAACAAGGTCAGCGCGACCCGGAACTGCCCCGTGCTCAGCGCTTCCCGGCCCGCAAGCCAGGCGTCCCAATCAAGCCAGGCGTCCCAATCCGGAGGCGCAGCTTTCGGTCTTCCCACTTTCGCTTCTCCCCTGCGTGCTCGTAGTCGCCGGGCAATGAGTAACTACCCGTAGACAACTCGAGGTCGGCCTGGGTGATGGTGCGGAAGTCGGCCTTGCCTTTGGGGTAATACTGGCGTCGCAGGCCGTTGGTGTTTTCGTTGCTGCCGCGCTGCCAGGGCTGTGCGGGTCGCAGAAGTAGACCGGACAGTCGGTGGCGATGGCGAACTGCAGGTGGTGGGCCATCTCGATGCCCTGGTTGCAGGTCAGCGACCGGCGAAGCCGCTCGGGCAGAGCGGCCATCTTGGCCGCGAGTTGGCTGACGACGTGCTCGCTGACGCGCCCCTCGGGCAGCGCGACCAGCATGACGAACCGGGTGGCCCTTTCCACCAGGGTCGCGATCGCCGAGGCGCGCCGTCTTTGCCGATGACCAGGTCGCCTTCCCAATGCCCGGGCACCGCCCGGTCGGCGGCCTCGGCCGGGCGGGCGGGCGGAGATGTGCAACCCCGGCCAGGCCCGGTTGGAACGCACCGCCCCACCGGCGGCCGGGCGCGGTCGGCGGGCCGCCCGACCGGAGCGCAGCGCCACCTGCCTGGCCAGCTCGGCCCGCAGGTTTCCGCGGGCCTGCAGGTAGATCGCCTCGTAGATCGTCTCGTGCGACGCCCCACATCTCCGGCCGGTCTGGGAACTCGACACGAAGCCGGGCGGCGATCTGCTGCGGGACCACCGTCGCCGCAGCCACCGCAGCCACCGCAGCACCACCCGGCGCAGCCGCTGCGCACCGCCGGCTTCGCACGCCGTGGACGCGCCCGGACCCGCACCGCCGACCGGTGTGCGCACACGACGCTTTGTAGGCCATCTCCGGCCGGTTGAAGGTCACCGCATGCCGATGCAGCGAGTGGGTGGCCACCTCCCGGGCGATCGTCGTATGCGACCGACCCAGCCCGACCGCGATCTGCCGACAAGACTGCCCCGGGCCAACCCCAACGCGATCTCGTCGCGCTCAGCGAAGCTCAACCGAGCCGCCACCCCAACGACCTCCGTCTAGATCATCGAAGGAAGTGGTGCAACGACCGGTTGAGCCCGCCGCCGGCATGCCCCCGGCCGAGATCGCCGACCTACTCGACTGCCACCCTGCCCCCGTAGACGGTGGCCTCCTTCGAGGTCGCCCGGATGCCGTTGGCGCCGTTGAAGATGCGCTGACCCCACGAGGTCAGCTGGTCGGGGTTGAAGGTGGTCGCCATGTCGAGGTACTCGACACCGCCGCTGTTGCCGCTCCACGACCAGCCCAGGTAGCCGATACCGCGGGCCTGCGCCTCGTTGATGATGGTGTCCTCGTCCACCTCACCGTCGGTGTGCTTCCATCCGAACTCACCGACCACCAGCGGCATTCCGGCGCTCTGGAAGGCGTTGTAGTAGTCGGTGACCTTCGAGGCGGTGCCGTACACGCCGTACATGTGGACGGAGAACACGGTGTTGCGCTGCGGGTCGCTGCTGAACACCGACGGGGCGGTGCTGCGCATGACGCCCGACCAGTCCTGTCCCCAGTCCGGTCCGTCGACCATGATCAGGTGCTTCAGTCCGGAGTCGCGGAGCTTCTTGATCGCCCCGATCGTCGCGTCGGTCCAGCCCGGGGTGTTGTTGTTGCCGTACGGCTCGTTGCCGATGTTGATGACGATGTTGTTCTCCTGGCCGGCAAGCACGCTCTTCAGTCCGATCCAGTAGTTGGCGGCCTGGTCCAGCGTGATGGCGCTGTCGTTATCGCCGTACCCGGTGGTGTCGTGGTTCTCCAGGACACAGATGAGCCGGTTCTGTTTGCACGTCGAGATGACGTTCGACACTTCGCCGGCTCCGATGCTGCTGTCCAGCACCACGCGCAGGGTGTTGGCGCCTAGCTTCTTGATGTCGGCGAACGATTGGTTCTGGTCCTTGTGCCAGGCGTACGGGTAGCTGACGCCGCGCATGACGAAGCTGTTTCCGTTGGCTTCGACGATGTTCCTGCCGTCGATGTGCAGGCCGACCGCGCTCTGCGCCGGCGCTGGTGATTGCGCCGACCGGGCCGCCTTTGCGGCGGCGAACACGAACGTGATGAGCGAGGCGCAGACCACACCTATTATAACAGCTGGTTTTCTCATATCTCCCTCGGCTTCGGTCGCTGACCGAGGGAAACGTGCGTGTTACTCCACGTATTCCAACTGCGGCTACCTCGAGTTCTCGCATGACCCACCGAGCGGGCTCACCGCTTCGGCCCGTGATCAGATGCTGGCCGAGCCGCTGATGATCGACAAGCAGGGCTACGTACAGGTTCCCGAGCGGCCGGGTTTCGGCTTCGTCATCGACGAGGACCGCGTCGCGCACCACACCGTTCACGTCATCGAGCGCGGCGACTGCGGTTCGCCGCGAAAGGGAGTTCATAAGTGAGGATCAACGCAGCCGTGCTGATGGGCACGGGTAAGGAGTTCGAGATAGACGAGGTGGAGTTGGCGGCGCTGCACTAGGTCGACGTGGTGATGAGCTCGTCGGTGACCCACCGTGCGACGTTGGCGGGGTAGGGCGCTGGCAGTCCGAGGATGATGTGCTGGAAGCCGGCGTCGGTCGCTTTGCCGATTGCGTCCTGGGTGATGCTGGGCTGGTCGTAGGAGATTGGCAGGTAGATCGAGTGGGTGACCGAGGCGGGGTCGCGACCGATCTCGGCGCAGTAGCGGTCCAGCAGTGCGCTGCGGCGGGTGGCGTCGTCGATGTCGCCGCCGGGGATGTTCCACACGTCGGCGTGCTCGGCGGCCACGCGGAGCACGGGGGCCGAGCGTCCGCCGAAAAGGATCGGCGGGTGGGGGCGCTGGATGGGTTTTGGGTTGCAGAACGCTCCGGTGAGGCGGAGGTAGGTGCCATGGACGTCGAACGGTTCGGTCTCGGTCCACAACCGCCGGATAACTGTGCACGCTTCGGCGAGGCTCCCCACGGCGTGGGCGGAGTCGTGGAAGGGCAGGCCGTGTGCTTCATACTCGCGCCGGGCCAGAGGGTGGCTGGGTCGTG
>JAOPWA010000246.1 GCA_025965915.1 Dactylosporangium sp.
GATCATTGGTGAGATCGGGGTGAGCGACCGGTTCACCCCGGCCGAGCGCACGAGCCTCACGGCGGCCTGCATCGCCCAGCGCGAGACGGGCCTGCCTATGCAGATCCACCTGCCGGGCTGGTACCGGCTCGGTAATGAGGTGCTCGACCACGTGGAGGCCCAGGGCGTCGACCCCGGGTCGGTGGTGCTGTGCCACATGAACCCGTCCGGCGGCGACCAGGACTACCAGCGCGGGCTGATCGACCGTGGTGCGTGGGTGCAGTACGACATGATCGGCGCGGAGCTGTTCTACGCCGATCAGGGCGTGCAGTGCACGTCCGACGAGGAGGACGCCCGCCACATCGTCGACCTCATCGGCGCCGGCTACGGGCGCCGGCTGCTCATGTCGTCGGACATCTTCATCAAGAGCCTGCTGCGCCGCTACGGCGGCCCCGGCTACGGCCACGTGCTGCAGTACTTCGTGCCGCGCCTGAAGCGGCACGGTCTCGACGCGGGCGCGATCGAGCAGTTGCTCGTGCACAACCCGCGATCCCTGTTCGAACACAATGAGGAGCGGTGATGGCGCGCGTTCTGCTGGCTGGCGAATCCTGGGTCTCCCAAGCCACGCACTACAAGGGCTTCGACAGCTTCACGAGCGTGACCTTCCACTCGGGAGCCGACGACTACATCGGCGCACTGAACCGGCAGGGCATCGAGGTGGAGCACATGTACGCCCATGACGTGCCCGACCGTTTCCCCGCCGATCTGGAGGCGATGCGCGCGTACGACGTCATCATCCTGTCCGACATCGGGGCCAACTCGTTCCTGCTGCCGCAGGACACCTGGATCCATGGCCGGTCCCGTAGCAACCGGCTGAAGCTGCTGTGCGAGTGGGTCAAGGCGGGCGGCGGCCTGATGATGGCCGGCGGCTACCTGAGCTTCCAGGGCTTCCAGGCCAGGGCCAACTTCGCGCGCAGCCCCCTGGCGGAGGTGCTGCCGGTCGTGATGTCGGACTACGACGACCGGGTCGAGGCGCCCGAGGGCGCGCGTCCCGCGCTGGCCACACCGGACCATCCCGTCGCCGGCGCGTGGCGATCCCAGGCCCCACCGATCCTGGGCTACAACCGCGTGAACGCCAAGCCGGACGCCCAGATCGTGGCCACGGTCGACGACGACGTGCTCATCGCCACCGCCGAGTACGGCGCCGGGCGCTCCCTCGTCTGGACCAGTGACATCGGGCCGCACTGGTGCCCCGTCGAGTTCTGCCAGTGGGAGGGCTTCGACCCGCTGATGGCCGCGATGGTGCAGTGGCTGCAGAGGGAGATCTGATGCCGGAGGTACCCACTCAGGATCGCCGACCGACGCCCATCGTGCTCGACTGCGACCCGGGCCACGACGACGCCATCGCGCTGCTACTCGCCGTCGCGTCACGGGCCATCGAGTTGCGGGCCGTCACCACGACGTTCGGCAACTGCTCGGTCGGGGACGCCACCCGCAACGCCCTGCGCATCCTCACCCTCGCCGGAGCCACCTCGGTGCCGGTCGCCAAGGGCGCGAGCGGCTCCCTGGCCGGCACGAGCGAGCTGGGCAACTACGTCCATGGCACCAGTGGCCTCGACGGCCCGGAGCTGCCCGAACCCGCCTTCGCGGCGACCGATCTCACCGCGGTCGAGCTGATCGAGCAGGTGCTGACGGTGTCCGCCGAGCCGGTCACGCTGGTTGCCACCGGGCCGATCACCAACGTGGCGACGGTCCTGCAGCGCGGCGCGGTGGACCTGTCGAAGATCGGCGAGATCATCTTCATGGGTGGCTCGGCGGACCGCGGCAACCACACCCCGACCGCCGAGTTCAACACCTACGCCGACCCCGAAGCCCTTGCGGTGGTGCTCGGCTGCGGGCTCCCCGTCAAGATGGTGGGGCTGAACCTGACCCACCAGGCCCTCGCCACGCCCAAGGTCGTCGCCCGGATGCGGGAGATGAACCACCACGTCGGACGCGTCGCCGCGGAGTGGATGGGCTTCTTCGGCTCCTCCTACCGCGCGATCTGGGAGTTCGACGCCCCACCGGTCCACGACCCGTGCACCGTCGCAGCCCTGATCCGGCCGGAACTCATCCAGTGGCGGAAGTGCTTCGTCGCCGTCGAGACCGCCGGCGAGTGGACCCGCGGTACCACGGTCGTCGACCTGTACGACCGCTACCACCGCCCCGCCAACGCGGAAGTCGCCATGACCCTCGACGCCGACGCCTACTGGGACCTGGTCCTCGACGCCGTCGACGCACTCGGGCAGGCACGGTGACCGAGCCACCGAGCAGGGTCTGCGTCCTCGGCTCGGTCAATGTCGACACGACCTACCGCGTGCCGCAGATCCCGGCCCTGGGTGAGACCGTGCTGGCTGTCCAGAGGACCGTCGCGCCCGGAGGCAAAGGGGCCAACCAGGCGGTCGCCGCGGCCAACATGGGCAGCCGCGTGACGTTCATCGGCTGCACCGGGTCCGACCCGGAAGCCGAGCTCGCCATCGCCTCCCTGGTGCGGCACGACGTTGACGTGTCACAGCTACGGGCGGTAACCGACGCCCCGACGGGCACCGCCGTACTCATCGTGGACGAGCGGGGCGAGAACGTGATCGTGGTCGACGCGGGTGCAAACCAACGTCTGGACCCTGCCTTGGTTTCCGCGCACCTGTCGTCGACGTCGTACGACGTCGTGCTGGCACAGTTGGAGATCAACCTCGATGCGGTGGTCAGCGCGGCGACGTCGCGTGGATCCGCGGCGTTCATCCTGAACCCGGCGCCCATGAAAGCCGACCACGGTACGTTCCGCGACCTGCTCGCGCAGACTGATGTCCTCGTGCCCAACCGTCCCGAGCTCGCACGTCTGGCCGGCCGGCCGTTGCCCACCGACCAGGACGCGCTCGACCGCTGCGTCGGGCAGCTGGAGTTCGGCGGCGTCGTCGTGGTGACGCTGGGCAGCGCCGGCGTCGCGGTCTACGAGCGCGGACCCGCGCGCCGGCCAACCCTCATCGAGGCGGTGCGGGTCGAGAGTGTGGACACGACGGGCGCCGGGGACACGTTCTGCGGCGTGCTCGGGCACTTCATGGCGCAGCACGGCGACGTCACGCGAGCGGCCTGTCAGGCCAACGAGATGGCCGCGCTCAGCACGACGGTGTACGGGGCGCAGGTCCCCGCCGGTCTCTTCACGTCTTCAGGTCCGCGACCAGCGAGTGCAGCGCCAGACCGACTGACATAGCCGCCTCGTCGAACATGACGTCCTCGGAGTGGTTGAACACCTGCCGCGAGCCCACCTGGGCGCCCAGGTAGACCATCGCGCCAGGCCAGCGGTGGAGGAAGTAGGCGAAGTCCTCGATGACCATCGACGGCTCAGCCATTGTCGCCGATGCGGCCGTCGGACGCTCGGCGTCGTGCTGGGCCATGACGGCGTCGAGGAAGGCAGGGTCGTTGACCAGCGCCGGATAGCCCGCGATGATGTCGAGCGTCTGTTCCAGCCCGAGCGCGTCGGCAACCTCGGTGGTGAGCCGGGACAGCCCGGAGTGCAGCAGGGACCGCTGGTCCTCGCTGATGGTGCGCAGGGTCCCTCGCATACTGCCGGTCGTCGGGATGACGTTGACGGTGTTGCCGGCCAACGACTCCGTGACGGTCGCGACGAGTGCCTCCCGGTGGCCCAACTCCGTCACCAGCTCGTCCAGCCGCCGCACCCATGCGGCCATGCCGTCGATGGGGTTGGCCGACAGGTGCGGAGCGCTCGCGTGCCCGCCTCTACCGGCGAACGACACCCGGAACCAGTCTCCGTAGGCCATGAACGTGCCCGGGCGGGAGGTGATCGTGCCGCTTGCGACCACGGCGTTGACGTGTATCGCGAAGGCCGTCGCCTCCGTGCCCAGTCGGAGATTGTCGTGCTCGAGTACGCGAAGCGCACCCCGGTCGGACTCCTCGCCCGGCTGGAAGGCGAGGACCACGTCGTGCACGGGAGGCTCGGACACGAACAGCTCGGCGGCGCCGAGCAACATCGCCATATGCAGGTCGTGGCCGCACGCATGCATCGCACCCGGAGTACGCGACGAGTAGGGCAGGCCGGTGTTCTCCTGCAGGGGCAGCGCGTCCATGTCGGCCCTCAGCACCCGCACCTGGCCGGTTGCGCCCTTGCCTGGGATCCGAACGGTCACCCCACCGGCGGGCCGGATCTCGGGTGCCAGCCCCAGCTCGCGCAGGCAGGCGGCAAGGTAGTCGTGCGTCGCGGGGAGCTCGAGCCCGACCTCCGGGTGGGCGTGCAGATGCCTGCGGTGGTGCACCATGGACCGCAGGTTGGCGGCAGCCCGGGCCTGCCGCGTCCACTCGCCCGATCCTTGCCCCATCGAAACTCCCTCGTCCTCGCGAGGACTCTAGTGTGAACCCCGGTCGACGCCGCGCTCCGGTGGCTCATCTCGTCGGCAGGAGACCTCGGACGTAGGCGGCCTGGCCGACATGTTGGGCGTCGTCGTCGGCGATGCTGACGAGGCGGACGCCGAGGGTCACGGACGGATCCCATCGTTTGTCGACGACCCGGTCGAGGTCCTCGGGCTCCAGGCCGCGTAGCAGCTCCCGCGTTCGCGCGGCGACGGCGTCGTAGTAGTCGATGAGTACCTGGGGGTTGTCGGGCCGGACGGCGGCGACCTGCTCGGGGGAGTGGCCGTAGCCGGTGTTGGACGGGTCGGGTTCGAGCTCGAAGTGGCCGGCCCAGCCGTCGGAGACCCATACCTGGTCCTGGCCGAGAAGCTCGGCGATGTGGTGATCCTGTACCCGCGTGAGGTGCCAGACGAGCCAGCCGATGGAGTTGGCGCCGGGCGCCGGTGACCATCGCAGCTGCTCGGGTGTCAGGCCTTTGACGGCGGATCGGACAAGGTCGGGAAGTCGATCGAATGTCTCGATCAGCAGGTCGCTCACGTTCACGGATCGAACCTACTCTGGCCACGTCTGGACTGCTGTCTGCGGCGGCGCCGGTCAGGAACGGGTACCCGTAGCCGTGGGTCGAATCCGGCCACCCGA
>JAOPWA010000299.1 GCA_025965915.1 Dactylosporangium sp.
CGGACAGGTGCCGCCGACGAACGAGCAGATCTGGATCGAGTCCGATCAGGGTGGGACCGCCGGGCCGTTCACGCCAGCGCTCTGACGGAAATAGCGGTCCGAGGGGTCCGTCTCTCACCAGAGGAGGGCCTCTCGGACTGTTCATGTTTGTCCACACTCCACTGTCCAGTGAGGACATCACAAAAGCGTAGCGTGACATGCTAAGTACGAACAGTCATGTGCTGGTAGGCCTTTAGGTCTGTGTTTGTAAAGCGTTCGGGCTCGTCCGATTGGACGGACATCGGAGAACAAAAGGCCCACAAGTACCGCCTGGAATTGACAGCGCGCCAAGGGGGCTGGTTACGGTCAGGAGGCTTGGTTGTCTAGCGGAGGGTAGGACTTTGGCCGGTAAGCACGCCAAGTGGCGTAGTCCGCGACCGTCCCGAAGATCTCTTCCTCTTCTCGCCGGCACCGCCGTCGCCGCGGTACTGACGGGTACCACCGTCGCGGCCCTCGGATTGAGTCCGTCGGCTCACAGCACCCGTGCCAACGCTGCTCCCGTCGCGCAGACCCTGGCGTCCCTGTCGGCGGAGCGTGCGCAGCAGCGCGCCGACCGTGGTGAGCAACGCCTCGCCCCGACTCCCGAGATCACGCCGTCGGCTGTGCCGACCAGTGCGTCGCCGTCGCCCTCGGTAAAGCCGTCGAAGACGGCCGGCCCGACACCGAAGCCTCCGTCGGGTGGCGGCTCGGTGGTCAGCACGGGCACCTGCCAGGCCTCGTTCTACACCGATGAGGGCAGTCGCACCGCCAACGGCGAGATCTTCCATACCGCCGACTTCACTGCCGCGCACAAGACACTGCCGTTCAACACGAAGGTACGGGTGACCAACGTCAACAACGGCAAGTCGGTGGTGGTCCGGATCAACGACCGTGGACCGTTCGTGGCCAACCGGTGCCTGGACCTGTCGACAGCGGCGTTCAACACGATCTCCAGCCAGGGCGCCGGGGTGGCGAGTGTCAGGTATGAGGTCCTGCAAGGCTGACCGTCCGAACTACTACTTTTCCCGGCATCGATTGTTAATCCGGCCGAATGTTTGATCGGTTATCATCCCCACGGATGGCATGCTGATGGCCGTGGCGACAAAGCCGCGCGTGCCGGGCCGACGTCCGACGAGCCGCGAGATGATCTCCGAGAGCCGCGCCGGTCTCGGTGCAGCCTTGGCGCTGATCGCGTTGGTCGCCATCGTCGAGATGGTGGACGGCGCGAAGGGGCACCACATCGGGGTGCTGACCGCCGCGCCGGTCCTCGCAGCGGCGCTCGCGTCGTGGCGGCAGGCGCTGGCGGTCGGGGTCGTCGCCACCGTGATCGGCGCGGTCTTGTCCATGCCGGACGCCACTAATACCAGGCAGATGCTCTCAAACTTCGTGGGCGTCGCGTTCATCGTCCTCGGCACCGGCATCGCCGCCGTGGTCGGCGCCTACCGGCAGCGACAGGCCGAGCGCTTCGTCGAGCTGTCAAAGCTCGCCTCGGCGGCGCAGGGCGCGGTACTGCGGCCACTCGGCCCGCAGCTCGGCCAACTGTCGATCGCCGCGCGCTACATCTCGGCCAGCGCCGCGGCGGACATCGGCGGAGACCTGTACGAAGCGGTGGACACGCCGTACGGGGTACGCATGATCATTGGCGACGTGCGGGGCAAGGGTCTGGACGCAGTACGCCTGGCCAGCATCGTCCTCGGGTCATACCGGCACGTCGCGTACGAGCGGGCCGACCTGCGCGCGATCGTCGCCGACCTCGACCGGGCGGTATCCCGCAGCGTGGGCGACGAGGACTTCGTCACCGCGGCGCTGGTGGAGGAGCGTGGCGGGACGCTGACCATCGTCAACTGCGGTCACCCGCCGCCGCTGCTGCTACGCCGTGGCGAGGTCATCGAGCTGACCCCGCCCGCCCACGCGCCGCCCCTCGGGTTCATGCCGGTCGTTCGACCGAGAGTGGAGCGCCTGGAGCCCGGTGACCGGCTCCTGTTCTACACGGATGGCCTGGCCGAGGCCCGCCGTGACGGCGAGTTCTTCCCGACGTCGGAGCGGGCGTGGCGCCTGCTGGGGCACGGCACGGTCGCCGACGGGCTGGCGTCGCTGGAGAGCGCATTGATCGAGTGGGTGCGCGGTCAGCTCGACGATGACATCGCGCTGGTGCTGATGGAGTACGCGGGCGCGCACGGAGCCACCGATCCGATGCCCCGCTGGGAGATCGGCGGCGCCAGTTCGCCCGCGCTCACCTGATCAGGTTGTCGGGTCGTGGCGGGTAGTCGGCGTGTCCGGGGTGCGTGGCGCACGGTGACGGCCGGTGTACTGGCGCAGGGCCTTCGGCGCGAACAGCGTGTCCATCCACTTGACGAGCATGATGATCTCCTCAGTTACGGGCGTGGAGCGCTATGCCCCGAAGTTCGGCGATCATTCCTGTGATCACCGTCACTCCGCATGTCACCTTGCCGGTTATTACTCCCGAGTAATACAGTGTCTGTTACTGGCTGGTAACATTGGCCGGCAATTATTCGTCACGACCGAGACCGCCGCCGCGCGCAGCTGCGAGACGGGAGAGACCAGCGAGATGAGTCACTACAAGAGCAACCTGCGGGACCTCGAGTTCAACCTGTTCGAGGTCTTCGGCGCCGACCAGGTGCTGGGCACCGGCCCGTACGCCGACCTCGACGTCGACACTGCCCGCAGCATTCTCGCGGAGGTCGACCGGCTCGCGCGCGAAGACCTCGGCGCCAGCTACACCGACGCCGACCGCAACCCGCCGGTCTTCGACCCGGCCACGTTCACCGCGCCGCTCCCGGCATCGTTCAAGAAGTCGTACCAGGCGTTCATGGACTCCGAGTTCTGGCGCCTGGACCTGCCGGCCGAACTCGGCGGCACCAACGCACCGCGTACCTTCTGGTGGTCCATCGCGGAGCTGGTGCTCGGCTCGAACGCCCCGATCTGGATGTACGCCTCGGGCCCGTCGTTCGCCCACGTCCTGCACCGTGAGGGCACCGAGCGGCAGAAGCGGTGGGCGAAGCTCCTCGTCGACAAGCAGTGGGGCTCGACGATGGTGCTCACCGAGCCCGACGCGGGGTCCGACGTCGGCGCCGGCCGCACCCGCGCCATCCCGCAGCCGGACGGCACCTGGCACATCGAAGGCGTCAAGCGCTTCATCACCAGCGGTGAGCACGACCTGAGCGAGAACATCATCCACTACGTGCTGGCCCGCCCGGTCGGCGTGGAGGGTGCCGGCGGCCCCGGCACCAAGGGCCTGTCGCTGTTCGTCGTGCCGAAGTTCCACTTCGACGAGGAGACCGGCGAGCTGGGCGAGCGCAACGGCGTCTACGCCACCAACGTCGAGCACAAGATGGGCCTGAAGGTCTCCAACACCTGCGAGATGACCTTCGGCGAGCACGGCACCCCGGCCACGGGCTTCCTGCTCGGTGACGTGCACGACGGCATCCGCCAGATGTTCATGATCATCGAGTACGCCCGGATGATGGTCGGTACGAAGGCGATCGCGACGCTGTCGACGGGCTACCTCAATGCGCTGGACTACGCCAAGAACCGCGTACAGGGCGCCGACCTCACCCGCAGCACCGACAAGGCCGCGCCGCGCGTGACGATCACGAACCACCCGGACGTGCGCCGCTCGCTCGCGCTGCAGAAGGCGTACTCGGAGGGTCTGCGTGCTCTTGTCCTCTACACCGCGTCGTGGCAGGACAAGTCCCGGCTGGCCGAGGCCGCCGGTGACGAGAAGGGTGTCCGGCGGGCCGAGCGGGTCAACGACCTGCTGTTGCCGCTGGTGAAGGGTTGCGGTTCCGAGCGGGCCTACGAACTGCTCAGCCACGAGGCGCTGCAGACGTTCGGCGGCTCGGGCTTCCTGCAGGACTACCCGCTCGAGCAGTACGTGCGAGACTCGAAGATCGACACCCTGTACGAGGGCACAACCGCCATCCAGAGCCTCGACCTGGTGTTCCGCAAGATCGTGCGGGACCAGGGTAAGGCGCTGATGACGGTGGCCTCCGAGATCCAGGAGTTCGTGAGCTCCGACGCCGGTAACGGCCAGCTCAAGCAGGAGCGCGCGGCGCTGGCCACCGCACTCGAAGATCTGCAGGGCATGCTCGGCACCTTCATGGGCTGGCTTACCGCGGCCCAGGCCGGCGAGGCCCGTGAGCTGTACAAGGTCGGCCTGAACAGCCGCCGGGTGCTGCTGGCCGTCGGCGACGTCGTGGTCGCCTGGCTGCTGCAGCGCCAGGCCGTCGTGGCTCTCGCCGCCCTGACCCGCGAGGGTGTCTCCTCGACCGACAAGGTCTTCTACGAGGGCAAGGTCGCCGCTGCGCGGTTCTTCGCCCACGAGGTGCTGCCGCGGCTGGGCAGCGACCGCAAGATCATCGAGGCGACCACGCTGGACCTCATGGACCTGCCCGAAGAGGCCTTCTAGCCGCTACTTTGCAGTTCCCGCGGGAACCGGCCGGCGACGAGGCCACTCGTCGCCGGCCGGTTCTGTTCTCGGGTCCTACGCCCGTGCGGTGTGCGAGCCGGTGAGCGGCGCGCCGCCCGCCGCCAGGTCGCGCCACGCCCCTGGTACCCGGTGCACGGCGACACCGCACGTAGACAACTCCTCGTCGGTGGCGGGGTCCAACAGGGACGACATCATCGACAGGGTCGGGTTGTGGCCGATCACCACCAGTGTGGTGACCTGCGGGCTGGTGGCGGTGATGAGGTCGAGTAGCTCCTGAGCGCTGGACGCGCCGTAGAGGACCGGGTCGTAGACCACGGTCGTGTGGGTGGCCTCGCCGAGCGCGAGGGCCAGGCCGTGCCAGGTCTCCCGGGTCCGGCGCGCCGGTGAGCAGAGCACGACGTCGGGCAGGAGCCCGTGGTCGGCGAGCCACCTACCCGCGGCCGCGGCGTCGGCCTGCCCCCGTGCGGTGAGCGCGCGCTGTAGGTCGGCAACGTCCTCCGAGTGAGCCGTTTTGGCATGCCTCAGCAGCACCAACGTTCGATCGGTCATGGTCACAGCCTGCCTGATTGAGGTTCTTCGGTACTGGGTACATCCCCCATGGCAGTCACCGAACGACAGCCGGTCAAACGGTGACAAAGGAGGCTACCAATGGGTATCGGTGGGAGCATCTTCCTCATCGCCGTTGGCGCGATCATCGCTTTCGGGGTACGCGACCAGAACCTCGGTCCCTTCGACCTGACCGTCATCGGCTGGGTGCTCATGCTGGCCGGGCTCGCCGGGCTGCTCATCACGCTGTGGGTGTGGAATTCGCGCCGGCGTCGGGTCGTCGCCGCCCCGACCGCGCAGCGTGTCGAGCGGGAACGGATCGTCGAGACGCCCCCACGCCAGGTCGTGGTGGAGGACAACTACCCGCAGACCCCGCCCGAGCGCCACTACCAATAGTGCGCAGAAGATCGTCATCACGGGCTCGACTAGTGCAGAAGATCGTCACCACGCGGCCGGCCGCGTGGTGACGATCTTCTGCACTAGTCGAGCCCGT
>JAOPWA010000333.1 GCA_025965915.1 Dactylosporangium sp.
GTTCTCGGCGAGGAGGTTCTTGGCACCTCCCTGTTCGCGGTCGATCGCGCAGACGACCGTGTCGACGATCGCGCCCGCAGAGCGCAGCGCCGCACACGACGCGATCAGGGCGCCGCCGGTGGTCACGACATCCTCGACGACCACGATCCGCCGGCCCTCGACCGGCCCTCCCTCGGCAGTCTTGGCGGTGCCGTACTCCTTGGCCTGCTTGCGGACGAAGACCGTGGGCAGCCCGGTGATTTGCGACATCACCGTAGCGAGGGGGATCCCGCCCATTTCCATCCCGGCCAACACGTCGCAGTCCGGCAGCAACGGCACCATGGCCTCGGCGACCTCGCGCAACAACGCCGGCACGCCCTCGAACAGATACTTGTCGAAGTACTCCTGGCTGATCTGGCCTGAGCGCAGCCGGAACGAGCCCGTCAGGTGGCAGGTGTCGTAGACGCGGCGAGCCAGAGCGAGATCCATGGCGCCTATTATTGCAGTCCCCACGGATGACGATGTCTTGCTAGGGCCCGCTCGCCGGCCACTGATGCGTAGTGACCTCAATATACGCTCGGGCGATGGACTTGCAGCAACTTACCGACGAGGTCGAGGTGGTCTCGGATATCTATGCCCGCAAGCACGGGATAGACCGCGACGACACGTGGTTCCTGCTAAAACTCCAGGAAGAGATCGGCGAGTTGACGCAGGTCTTCCTCATGAGGGCTGGACAAGCAAGGGACAAGGGGCGTTCCGCCGAGCAGCTCGAGTCGGAGTTTCGATCCGAACTTGCTGATGTCTTCTGCCAGGTACTCCTGATGGCCCGGCATTACGGGATGGATCTGGAAGCAGAGGTCGAGCGGAAGTGGCTCGCTTGGAACCCCGACTGGGCTGCCCGGTCCATAGCGGAATCCGCGCACTAGCCTGGGCGTGTCGCGGCCATACCGGCACCCGTCTGCTGACCGATCTGGCTGATTCGATCGGGCTCAGCGCGGCTGTGTCGGTTGGGTTGGCGCCGTTGCGGCAGGCAGGCCTCGGGCCACGACCCGGGCCGCGTCGCGCTCGACCTGACGGTGATGCTCGCCGACGGCGGTGAGGCGATCTCGGACCTCGCGGTGCTGCGCGGGCAGGACGATCTGTTCGGCAACCTCAGAGGCCACCGATCCATGACGGCCGTCTACCCCGGAGGCCAGCGCGACAACTCGGCCTGGCCGTGGTGTCACAACCTCGTCCGGATTGGTGGGACGGGCGTCAGTGCGCGATGCCGCTGGCCGGCAACGGATGCCCGCCCGCGGCGCGGTGGACGCTGATGCCGAAAGCTGATTGGGTGAGCGACGTATGACGGATGTAGAAGCAGACGAGGGCCGCATGAGACTTACCGCCCCACAGCTCAACCGGGCCACGCTCGACCGGCAGATGCTGCTGCATCGCGAATCGCTGGATGTGGTCGATGCCGTCCGCCGCATCGTCGCTCTGCAGGCGCAGGAGGCCGCGTCGCCGTAGCCTACGGGCCTCGCGGTTGGGCGACCCCCGCTTCACATCAAGCGGGCTGTCCATCGCCGACGCCGATGCCTTCCTTCCCCATCTCGCCAAGTTCGTGTCCCGCCCGCGCACCGGCGCCGAGGTCGAGGATCTGCTCAAGGCCCGGCTTGGTGAAGGCAAGCGGGGCGTGTGGTGGGCGCTGCGGACGTTCGCGCCTTTACACCACGTGCCGACCGGTGGACCGTGGTCGTTCGATGCACCGTCGTCGTTCTTCGCCGCTCGAACCAAGCTGGGTCCGGAGTCTGCGGACGAGTCCGTGCAGTGGCTGGTTCTGCGTTATCTGCAGGCGTTCGGCCCGGCCTCGGTGCAGGACTTCGCGCAGTTCACGATGCTCAGACGGTCGGTGGTGCGGCAGGCGCTGCAGGCCCTGGCCGGCAAGGTGGAAGAGTTGGAGGGTCCGGACGGGGCAACGCTGTTCGATGTGCCCGGGGCACCGCTTCCGGCAGAGGACACCATTGCGCCGCCGCGGCTGTTGCCCATGTGGGACAGCATTCTGCTCGCCTACTCCGACCGCAGCCGCGTCGTTCCGCCGGACTATCGCTCGCTGATCATTCGGGGCAACGGCGACGTCCTGCCGACTCTGCTCGTCGACGGCTACGTCGCGGGTGTGTGGCGCCCGGTGGAGGGAGGGATCGAAGCGACCGCTTTCCACCGGCTGGACGAAGAAGCGTGGAAGGGGCTCGCGGCGGAAGCCGATGCGTTCCTGGCGTTCCTGGCGTTCCTGGCGGATCGCGAGCGCACCGTCTACCGCCGCTACGCCCACTGGTGGACCAAGGGCTGCCGAGCGCCGAAGTCCGCTTACTCCCAAGCTGATTACCGTGAACAGCAGGGAGGCGGAATCCCGCTGGTTCGCCGTGTGACCCGCTTGGCGGCGGACATGTCGATCTCTTAACTGATCATTCGTCGCCATCCGTTGGCACGGCCGCGCGAGTGTCGGGCGGGGGCCACGGCGCGTCGCTAGGCCACGTCCTTGAGGAAGGCCAGCACGCGTTGTGTGAGCAACGCGGTGGCGTCGTCGTCATACGAGGGCAGGCTGTTGTCGGTGAACAGGTGCTGGCGGCCGGGGTAGAGAAAGAGCTCGGCGTCCGGGGCCGTGGCGACAAGAGCCCGCGCCGCGTCGATGTCTCCGTCCTCGGTGAAGAGCTTGTCGTCGTCCATGGCGTGGATCTGGACCGGCACCCCTTCCGGCCAGACTCCGCCGAACTCCGATGCCGGGACACAGGCGTGCAACAGTTGAGCGCCTTTCGCGCCGGGGCGGGTCTGGGCCAGCATCTGCGCCGGCAGGACGCCGAGGGAGCACCCGGCGTAGACGAGTCCGCTCGGTAGATCCTCGGCGGCGAGCCGGCCGCGCTCGATGATCGTGCCGAACCCGACCTCCTGGGCGTGGGCAACGCCCTCGTCGAGAGTGTCGAAGACGCGTCCCTCGTACAGGTCTGGGGTGTGGACGATGTGGCCGGCAAGCCGCAGCGTCCCGGCGAAGTCGAGGACACCCGAGGTCAGTCCTTGCGCGTGGTGGAACAACAACATCTCAGCCATGTGTCGACCCTTCAATGATCGAAGCCGCGTGCGTCCGCGGTGACGATGATGCCCTGTGTTCCCGACATTCGCTGTCCTAGACATCTCCGAGGACGGAGCCATGCGTGCCGCGAGGATGATCACCTTGCTGTTGCATTCTCAAGCGAGCGGTAAGAGCTGGCGGCTGGAGGTCAGCGAACGCATGGTGCAGGAGACGTCGAGGAGCTGGCGGCCGCAGGCATACCGGGTGTGTTCGGCCCGAGGGCCAGCGGGTGGGGTACCGCTTGGACGGCGGTTATCGGACTCGGCTGGCCGGGCGCGGCCGTGCCGTCCACCGCCACCCGGGCCCGCCCGGACCGGCGTGGCACCCGCCCGGCCAGGTCCGCCACCAGAACGTCCGGGTGCACCGGGCGGATCCACAGGGGACCCATTCTGCTCTCGCGCCCCCGTGCGCCCGATTTTGTCGGAGGGCGGGGGCAGGATGGGGGCATGACTGTGACAGGCCGCCTGGAACTCGTCGCGCTCGACGCGCCGGACATCGAGAAGCTCGCCTCGTTCTACGCCGAGCTCGCCGGTTGGGAGATCATCCGGAAGGAATCCGGCTGGATCACGGTGCGGACGGGGGAGGGCCAGGAGATCGCGTTCCAGCTGGCTCCGGACCATGTCGCGCCCCAGTGGCCCGGGCAGGAGCACCCGCAGCAGTTCCACCTCGACCTGCTGGTCGACGGGTATGAGGCGGCGGCCGAGCGAGCCATCGGCCTCGGCGCCACCCGGCTGGCCGACGGCCCGACCTGGGCCACGCTGGCCGACCCGGCCGGCCACCCGTTCGACCTGTGCCAGAAGGACGGCGTCGGTCCGGTGATGGAGCTGTTCGCGGTGACGATCGACGCGCCCGACGCGCTGGCGCTGGCCCGCTTCTACGCCGACCTCCTGGGCATGGAGGTCACGTACGAGGGTCCCGAGGGCGCGCTCCTCGCCGGTGACGGCAAGAGCGTGATGTTCCAGCAGGTGAGCGGGTACAACCCGCCCCGGTGGCCGGACCCGGCGCACCCGCAGCAGGCGCACCTCGACATCATCGTCGACGACCTCGACGCCGGCGAGGCGCGGGCTCTGGAACTGGGTGCGTCGCGGCTGAACGGGGGTGGCAAGCGGTTCCGGGTTTTCGCCGACCCGGCCGGGCACCCGCTCTGCCTATGCCTGTAGCGCGGCTCGGCCTGACCGGCGGCTCGGCCTGACCGGCGACTCGGCCTGACCGGCCGGCGGATGGGCTTAGCCGGCGTACCGGTCCGGCGGCCTCCCGACGACGTCGCCGGATCCAGCTCGTTGATCGGCGTGTGGAGGTGGGTGTGGTGAGCGGGTGAGGCCGTGCCGCTACGGTGATCGTCATGCGCGATTCCCTCCGACCAAGCGATCCGGTCACCGCAGCCGATGTCGAGCAGGCCGTTGCACTGGCCGTGGCCGCGATTCGCGGATCGGCTGCTCCGGACTGGCACGCCCGCGCGGGCGTGCTGGAGTGGGACTGCTGGGAGACCGTGGAGCACATGAGCGACGATCTGTTCGCGTATGCGGCTCAGCTGGGGTCGAAGAACCCTCCGCTGGAGGACTATGTGCCCTTCGTGTGTGAGACCCGTCGTCCGGGAGGGCCTGCCAGCACGATCTTCGCGGATCGCGGTTTCGGGCCGGCAGGTCTCCTGCAGGTGTTCGAGGCGAGCGGGGCGTTGCTCGCGGCGATGGCCGCGACATCGCCTCCCCAGCTGAGGGCTTATCACCCCTTCGGGGTCGCCGACCCCGAAGGCTTCGCCGCGATGGGTGTCGTGGAGATCCTGGTCCATACCCACGATGTCGCCCAAGGGCTCGGCATCGCGTGGGCGCCGCCGGCTGAGCTGTGCGGTCGGGCGCTCGGTCGCCTGTTCCCCAACGCGCCTACCGACACCGACCGGTGGCCCACCCTGCTGTGGGCCACCGGCCGCGGCGAGATCCCCGGACACCCGGCCCTGACCCGTTGGCGCTGGGAGTCGGCTCCACGTAACGACGGCGTCGGTGGACGTTGAAAGCTTGATTCGCGGCGGGTGTGAGTTGAGCCCTGGAACGTCCACGGACGGTCAGGCCGCAGCTGACATCGGCCGTCCGCCGCCATTGGAGGCCCTTCTCACTGCGGGCGCGGATGCGGATGCGTTCGCGCCGGGTCGCGGCCAAGACGTCGGGGTGGCGGGCGTTGGCGTTGCGCCAGCGAAGGTAGTCCTGCAGTTTGCGGGCGAGCATGGTGTGGTTGGGATGGTTGGAGTTGCCCATCACGAGGGTGCGCAGCGGCCCTGATTCGGTCCGTCTGAGAACACTTGTGCCCCGGGACTACGGTGACCACACGGAGGAATCCAGCCGAGTGTGCTCTGTGGAAGGAGCGCCCCGATGTCCGACGCTACGGGCCATCTGCGACGAGTCGCCGTAATCGTGCCACTGACCCTGCTAGTCGCCTCTGCGGGCTTGAGCGCCTGCGCGAAAAAGACCCCCACGCCGGCCGGCCCGCCGGTGGGCTCGGCCAACGCCGCACCGTCAACTGCCAAGCCTGCCAGCGGAGGCGGGACGGTAGCCACCTTTAGCGGCGACGGGAGCGCGGCGCAGGACACCGCCCCGTTCACCCTCAACGGCACGAAGGTGCGCGTGGTGTACACGGTGCAGCCCAACGACGTTGGCCCCGTGCCGTTCAAGTGGTCAATGTTCGCCCAGGGCGCCGCGGTCAATCCGGCCAGCCCACGCGCCGCCAACTCCTGCGCCTCCTGCGACGGCAAGCAGACCAATGACCTAGGCGTCGTGCCTGCCGGCGGCTATTACCTGCACGTCATCACCTCTCGTCCCTGGACCTTGACCGTCGAGCAAAGCTCCTGAACATGAGCGCCGAGCCACCTCCGCCGGCGCCGACACCGCCTACATGCCCGAGCCGTAGATCAGTAGCATCCATACCCACCACCGCTCGGCGCCAGGCCCGCTCGGCAGCCAGTTCGAGCAGCGTCATTTGCTGACGAGGTTCTGGGGTACTGCGCCCCGCTGTCGGCGCGTTGCCGGCCAGCAGGCGCGTACCTCGTGGCGGCCCGGTCATCGCCGGCGCTGAGACCTACGTCTACCCGTCCTCCAGGGTCAGGGGCGGTCATCGCACGGTCAGCGTGCCGCGCGGGTCCAGCAGGCCGGCGTCGACCACGGCGCGGCTGAGCGGTCGGGCCAGTTCGGCCAGCCGGGCGCACCCGTCCTCGCCCAGCACCCGGTACGCCGGTTCGGCGAGCACGTCGGTCCGGTCCTCGATCAACTGGCGGAACTCTCGGCCGGCGTCAGTGAAGGCCAGAACGTCAGTGTTGCTACCGCCGGCGGCCTGCCCGGTGGTGATGCTCTTCCCGCCGGCGGCCAGCAAGCCGCGCGAGCGTAACCGATCCACCGCCGCGGCCCACTCGTCGGCGCTCCAGCCCCGGCTGCTTTGCAGGAACCGGCCCGGTACCTCACCGGTGGCGGCGTGCAGCACGAGTGCGTCGAGACCGTCCACACCCGCTACGAGCAGCGCGGTCAGATGCCCGTCGCCGCGGAACTCGCGTAGCAGGGTCTGCGCATGCCATAGCACGAGATGTGGCTCGTCCGGCCACGGCAGCGCCGCGTGGGCGGCGAACAGCGGCCGCGCCTCCAGGTGCTCGCTGACCGGCTCGGCCGCCACCGCGCCGAGCGCGGCCGACCGTGACGCGAAGTAGCCCATGGGGCCGTCCAGGCCGAGCGCGGCATACCGCTGCCGGGCCTCGGGCGCGAAGTAGATCATGCCGTGGCTCGGCTCGGCTCGGCTCGGCTCGGCTCGGCTCGGCTAGGCTAGGCGCCAGGCGGCGCGGGCGACCGCAGGGTCGAGCGAGGACGCCACGATCGCAAGAATCCTTCCGTTACTGCCTGACGACGGGAGCGCCGACCGTCTCTCCATTCACGACTGTCCTACTTGGCATCGGCGCCCGCCGGGTACTCCTTGGCGAGGTCGGAGACGAACGGGGCCCGTACCTCCTTCAGCCCGCCGGGAAGGGCAGGGTCGGGCTGGGCGATACCGCTGGCGCGAGACGACGGCTTGCCCGGCTTGCTGAAGTCCAGCGGCGGGAACACTCCGTCGGTATCGACCTGGCCGAGTTGGCGGAACGCCGCCGCCACGCCCTCGCGGGTGAGGTCCTTGTTCTGGCACGCCTTGCGCACGATCTCGATGAAGACCTTCGCCGCGCCGTACCCGGAGCCGACCGAGTAGCTTGGCTTGTCGTTCGGGTACGCCTTGGTGTACACGGCCAGTGCGGCCTTGGGGCCTGGCCGGTCGGCGGACAGCGGCGACACCGTGCTCGACCACAGGAAGTTCGCGCGCAGCGCGGGCCCGGCCGGGGTTTCGAGCAGACTCTGAGTGAACGTCGGGTTGTTGCCGACCAGCGGCACGTCCAGGCCCACCGACTTGGCGACGGCGGCGGCCGAGGCGGTCTGCTTGGGTGACGTGGTGAGCAGGATGGCCTTGACACCCTCGGCCTTCAGCGAGGCGACGTAGCCGGCCATGTCCTCCTCGGTGGCCTTCACCTGCCGCTGGACAAGCTTGAGTCCCAGTTTGTCGGCGGCGTACCTGCTGCCGGCGAGCGCACTGGCGCCGTACTCGCCCTCCTGGTAGATATGGCCGACCGCGTCGCCCTTGGCGAGCTTGCCCTGCTCGGCGAGGTACGCCACCCCGTTGACGAGCTCCAGGTCGTAGGTGGCGCCGGGCAGCACCACGTAAGGGTTGGCCAGTAGCGTCTGTGCGAAAGTGGCGGGCAGCGTCAGTACCTTGTCGTGTTTGACCGAATCGGTGAGAGCCGCGTTGATGGGGGCGCCGAGGATCTGCAGAAACGCCAGTGAGTTGGGCTCCATCGACTTGTACAGGGTGACGGCCTTCTGCACATTGTACCCGTGGTCGGACACCTGGATCGCGAGCTTGCGGCCGCAGACGCCGCCGGTGTCGTTGACCTCGGCGCGTACCAGCTCGCCGATCTGCACGAGTTGCTTGCCGATCGGCGCGAACGGCCCGGACATGTCGGTGAGAACGGCGAGGGTGACGGTGTCGGCGGTGACGCCGGGACCGGTCTTGACGCCGTCCCCGCCGCGTGCGCCGCCGGACCTGGTGGCCTTGGTGGCGCACCCGGTGGTTACGAGTACGGCCACCGCGGCGACGACTGCGACGCGTAAGGCACTGTTTCTCATGGGATCTCCTGGCTGATTGGTTCTCCTGTTGAGGCGCCGGCCCGGGGGGTGTCGGAGCCGGACCGTGGGGGTTGCGGCGCTGCGAGGAAAGCCGCCGGGCGCAAGGGAAAGCGCAGGCGGCGGCCCAGCCCGGCCAGGCCGTCGGGCTGGACTCCGATCACGAGAACAACCGCGGCTCCATAGCAGAACCGCGCGAGCACGGCGGCGTCCACACCGCCGCTGCCGGCGCCGGCGACCAGCGGCAGGACGTCGCTGTAGCGGGCCAGCACGATCGGCAGCATGGTGACGAACACGGCCCCCGTCACCGCCCCGCCGACCGAGCCGAGCCCGCCAATGACGATCATGGCGAGGAACTCGATGGACAGCAGTAGGCCGAAGTAGTCAGGGACGACCCGGTCGAGGGCGAGCGCGCTGAGTACGCCCGCCGCGCCGGCGAACATCGACGATGCGACGAAGGCGGTGACCTTGCCTCGGCGCACGTCCACCCCCAGGACGGCGGCCGCGACCTCGCTGTCGCGGATCATGCGCAACGCCCGCCCGGTGCGCCCGCGCAGGAGGTTGCGGGCGACCAGGCAGGCGGCGGCCAATGCGGCGAGACCCAGGTACCACAGCCGCTCGGTGGCGGTAAACGGCACACCGGCGACGGTCAGAGCTGGATCGGTACCGGTGAAGTCGAATCCGGCGACGGTGAACGCCGGGGTGCCGCGGCCGTTGAACCCGCCGGTCACCGAGGTGAGGTTCTGCAGCAGATGCTGACCTCCGAAGACCAGCGACAGGCTCGCCACCCCGAGGTAGATGCCGCGCAGGCGGCTGGCGACCGGGCTGAACATCAGACCGAACACCCCGGCCACCGCGATCGCGAGGACCGCGCCGAGCACCGGGGGCAGGCCGAGTCCGACGCCTGCCGTGCCGGCACTGTCGGCGGGGGACCGGCCGCTGAAGCAGGCGTACCCGTAGGCGCCGACCGCGAGGAAGAAGGCGTGGGCGAAGGAGAGCTGGCCAGCCGCGCCCACGAGCAGCGTCAGCCCGACCGCACCCACCGCCGCCGCCATGGTGACCAGCCCGGCCGAAAGCCAGAAACCGTCGACGTACAGCGGCAGGGCCAGTAGTACCAGTACGGCTCCTGCCCAGCCGGAAGCGGCCAGGAGGCGTCCGAGGCGTTCAGACACGGCTGAGCTCCTTCGTGCCGAACAGTCCGGCCGGTCGCCACAGCAGGATCGCGATCATGACGGCATACGGGGCGACGTCGCCGAGGCCGCGGCCGAGGAACAACAGATGCTCGGAGTACCCGGCGGTCAGCGTCTCGGCCAGCCCGATGACCAGGCCGCCGACGACCGCGCCGCCGAGCGAGTCCAGACCGCCGACGACGACCGCGGGGAACGCCCGGAGCGCCGTGGTGTTCGCCGTCGCGCTCAACCCGGGGCTGGGGAAGGTCGCCAGGAACAGCCCGGCCACGGCCGCCAGCACCCCGGCAACCACCCAGGCGACCAGTGAGACCCGGCCCAGCCGGATACCCATCAGCGAGGCGGCTTCGGCGTCCTCTGCCGAGGCACGCATCGCCACTCCCCAGTCGGTGTAGCGCACGAGCGCGGCGAACGCGACGATCAGGATCAGGGCCACGGCGATCGCCGCCAGCCGCGCCTGCGGGAACGTGAACCCGGCCACCCGCCAGGTGTGGTCGCCCCACGGGTCGCCCATGTCCAGTACCTCGGTGCCGACCCGGCGGGCCAGTTCGGTGCCGAGCACGATGTCGACCCCGATCGTGACGATCGCGAGTGCGGTGTGGCCGCGCCGGCGCAGCCGGCCCACCAGCAGGCGGTCGATGAGTAGGCCGGCCACGGCCGCGGCGGCGAGGCCCGCGGCGACGGCGGCCGGGAAGCCGATCCGGCCGTGGGTGGCGGCTATGACATACGCACCGAGCATCAGCATCGAGCCGTGGGCGAAGTTCACCACCTCGGTCGCCTTGAAGATCACCACGAAACCCATGGCGATCAGCGCGTAGATCGAGCCCAATGACAGGCCGCTGATCACCAGCTCGACGAGGTTGTGCATCCGATACCCTCCTCGGGCTGCGCGGGAGCCCCGCCCAGGTATGCCTCCACCACCGCGGGGTCGGAGGCCATCGCCCCCGGCTCCCCATCGAAGATCCGCCGCCCGAAGTCGAGAACCGTGACCCGGTCGGCGGTGCGCCTGACCATGCCCATGTCGTGCTCGACGAGCACCACCGTGACGCCCAGTTCGGCGCGGACCGCGAGGATCACGTCGGCCATCTCCGCGGTCTCGGCGGCGTCCATACCGGCCACCGGCTCGTCCAGCAGCAGCACCCGCGGCTCCAGCGCCAGCGCCCGCGCCATCTCCAGGCGCTTGCGCAGCCCGTACGGCAGCAGTGCCGCCGGTAGGCCCAGCGCCGGCGACAGGCCCAGGAAGTCGGCGATCTCGCGTACCCGGGCCCGGTGGCGCCGCTCCTCGCGGGAAACGGCCGGCAGCCCGAGCGCGGTGGCGATCAGGCCGCTCCGTATCAGGTGGTGGCGCCCCAACAGCAGGTTGTCCTCGACCGTCTGCGCGCCGGACAACTCGATGTTCTGGAACGTGCGCGCGACCCCGAGGCGGGCGATGCGGTGCGGGCGAAGTCGGGTCAGCTCCCGCTCGCCCAGGTACACGCTGCCGGCGTGCGGCCGGTACACCCCTGACAGCACGTTCAGGCAGGTCGACTTGCCGGCGCCGTTCGGGCCGATGACGGCGTGGACCGTGCCCGGCCGCACGGTGAACGACACCGCGTCGAGGGCGACGAGCGCGCCGAACCGTACCGATACCTGGTCCACCCGCAGCGCGCTCATCCCGACCACCGCGCCAACCGCCGGGCCCGCGCCGGTACGTGCCCGCCATCGTCGGCCACGCCGAGGTACAGCCGGCGCATCTCGTCCGAGCCGGCCAGTTCGGCCGACGTGCGCTCCAGTGCGACCCGGCCCAGCTCCAGCACGTACGCGTGTCCGGCCAACGCGAGCGCCATGGCGGCGTTCTGCTCCACCAGCATCACGGCGGTGCCCTGTTCGCTGACCTGTCGCACGACCTCGGCCACCTGTGCCACCACCTGCGGGGCCAGGCCCAGCGACGGCTCGTCGAGCAGCAGCAGCCGGGGACCGGCCATCATTGCCCGGGCGATGGCCAGCATCTGCTGCTCCCCGCCCGACAGCAGCCGGGCGCGCTGGTTGCGGCGCTGGGCCAGGAGCGGAAACGTCGCGTACACCCGTTCCCGGGCTGCGGTACGCGACCGGCGGTCACGTGCCCCGATGGCGCCCGCCCGCAGGTTCTCCTCCACCGTGAGCCGGCCGAACACCCGCCGGCCCTCCGGCACCTGGACCACGCCGGCCGCGACGATGTCGGCCGGGTCGCGGCGCAGCAGCGACGCATCGTCGAAGGTCACCTCGCCGCCGTCGACGATGCCGCGGTGCATCGGCAGGGTGCCGGAGACGGCGCGCATCAGGGTGGTCTTGCCGGCGCCGTTGCTGCCGAGGACGGCGATCACTCCGTTGGCGGGTACCCGCAGCGACACCCCGCGCAGGGCGTGCACGGCGCGGCCGTAGCGCACCGACAGCTGCTGAATCTCCAGCATCGGCTCGGAGTCGAGCGGGCGGAGGGCAGCTGTCGTCACGTGTCCTCCCGGTATCGGTGGTCACCTGATCGAAAACCGGCCGAAAGGCGAAATCAAAGACGAGGTGTCACCCACCCGATAGGCCCGAGCTATGGCCTACCCGCGTGGATGCAGCAGTTCCAGCAGTGCCCGGGCCGCCGGTGACAGCGTCCCGGGCCGGTGGACCAGCGCGAATCGGCAGACCACCGGTGGGTCCAGTGCCCGTACGACCGCGCCGCCGCGGGCCGCCTCGTCGGCGTACCACCGGGTCAGGAACGCGGCGCCGGCACCGGCGAGGACCATCGGTACGACGGCTTCGCGGTGCCGGGTCACCGTCGCGCGGCGCATCCGTACGCCGGCCTCGGCGAGAGCCGCCAGTACCGTGGCGCGCAGCGCGCTGTGCCCCTGGATGCCGATGACCGGTGTGTCGTGGAGCAGCCGCAGGGGCAGTGGCCCGTCGGGGGCGGGCGTGCCGGGCGGCAGAACCGCCCACACCTCCTGGGAGCCCAGCTCCCGTACGGGCAGCCCGAGGTCGGGTATCGGCAGGTAGGTCAGGGCCAGCTCGCAGCTGCCCTCGCGGACCAGTCTGGCCATCTCCTCGTCGTCGCGGGGCTCCAACAGGCGCACCGAGATGCCGGGTAAGCGCCGACGAAGGGTGGCGAGGGCCGACGTGAGGGGGTCGACGGAGAGCGCGGCGTGCGCGGCTATGTCCAGCCGGCCGGCGCGCAGGCTTGCCACGCCGGCGACGGCGGCCCGGGCGGCGGTGGCGTCCGCTACGACCTGCCGGGCAGGGGCGACCAGTGCCACTCCGGCGGTGGTGAGGACCAGGCCGTGCCCGGTGCGGTGGAACAGTTCGATGCCGAGGTCGCGTTCCAGGCCCCTGATCGCCTGGGACAGGGACGGCTGGGCGATGCAGATGGCCGCGGCCGCGCGGGTGACCCCGCCGTGGTCGACCACGGCGAGGAAGTACTGGATCTGGCGCAGGTCCACCGCGTCCCTACCCCGTCTCGCACCAGGCGCGGGCGTGTGCGACGAACGCATGTGCGGCCGTCGAGAGTGGACCAGACCGATGGACCACCCCGTACGCCTGTCGCAGCGGCGGGTCGACCGGTCGCACGACGGCGCCGAGGGAAACGGCGGCGTGGGCGGCCTCCCGGACCATGAACGCCGCGCCGGCGCCGCCGAGGACAAGCGGCACGAGAGCTTCCCGGGG
The DNA here is from genome assembly GCA_025965915.1 of Dactylosporangium sp. GTDB lineage: Bacteria > Actinomycetota > Actinomycetes > Mycobacteriales > Micromonosporaceae > Planosporangium. Next base: position 13,107 of record JAOPWA010000333.1, read on the forward strand.
CGCCACCTCAACCGCCAGCCGGGTCCGTACGCCGTGCTCGCGCAGCGCCCGCTCGACGACGTCGCGCTGCCAGCTGCCGCGCGGCACCCCGATGATGTCGGCGCCGTGCAGCCGGGTCAGCGGCACCGGTCCGGCGGTGCCGAGGTCGGTGCCGGGCGGGAACGCCAGCCACAGCTCCTGTACGCCGAGCTCGACGACGCTGAGCCCGAGGTGGGGTAGGGGCAGGTGGCTAAGGCCCAGCTCGCTGTGCCCGTCGCGGACGAGGACGTGCAGGCCGTCGTCGGTGTCCGGTTCGTCGATGCGTACGAAGATGTTCGGTTTCGCGCGCCGGAACGAGCCAACCAGGGGCGCGCCGGGGTGGACTGCCAGGGCGGGCACGGTGACCAGGTCGAGGGCCAACTCGGATCGCTCGCCGGACGAGTCCACCGACTGGCGGGCGGCCGCGATGCCGCGCAGCATCTGACGGGCCGGGCCGACGAAGGCCTTGCCCGCTGCGGAGAGCACCACCCCGTGGGAGACCCGGTGAAACAGTTCGGCACCGAGTTCGCGTTCGAGTGCGCGTACCGACTGCGACAGGGTCGGCTGGGCGACGTCTAGAGCGGAGGCGGCCCGGCTGAAGCCGCCGTGCTCGACCACCGCGAGGAAGTAGGAGACCTGCCTTACGTCCAATGCGCTCCCGATGACTCATGTAGCGCCCGGCCTGAATGGATGCTAGCGGCGATCAGCCGGCGAGTGCGCGCCGCAAGGCCGGCGCGGTGTCCTCGGGGGTGGTGGGGTTGACTGCGACACCGGTGGCGATCTCCAGCCCGCCGGATGTGGTGACCCTTGGATATATGGCGATATGCCAGCGGTACCAATCGTGCGCGGTTGGGTTGTTCGTCGGGCCGGTGTGGACGACCAGGTTGTAGGCCGGATCGTCCAGTACCGCGGCGATGCCGGCCAGCACCCGGGGGAGTGTCTGGGCTACGGCAGTAATGGCCTGGTCGGAGGCGTTGGCAAGATCCGCGCCTCGGTCGGCGGGCAGCAGAATTGTCTGGTGTGGCACGGACGCGGCGTGCGGCTGCCAGACCAGCACGCCGTCGGCGTCGCTGACCACCCGGCTGCCGTGACGGCGTTGCATCGCGGCGATGTCGTCGTGCAGGCAACGCCCGGTCCGTTCGAAGTGCTCGCGGGCGCGCTGCCACCGGCGCACCAGCCCTGGCGGAGACTGGTCGAGCGCGACGATCTGGCTGTGCGGATGGCTCAGCGACGCGCCGGCACGCGCGCCGTAGTTACGGAAGACGCAGATGGCGGCCGGCTGCCGCTCCGCGAGCGCCCGGCATCGCTGCCGTATGGCGAACAGGAGCATGGCCACCTCGTCCGGGTGACCGAACCGCAGATCCCAGTCGTGCCGGTCGGACTCCACCACGATCTCGTGCTGGCCGGTAAACGGCAATGTCGCCGGGTCCGACGCCGGTCCGTGAAGCTCACCGTCGGTGTCCACCAGGGCGTACAGGTTCGGCACCACGCGTACGTGCCAGGCATCTGCGCCGGCCGGTATCCGCAGCACCTCCGGCGGCGTCATCGCCTCGTTGCCGCGGCAGAACGGACACGGCGTAGGCCGGGTCGGTGCGTCAACCGGACGCCCGGCCCGCCGGGGTGCGATGACGGTCCAGTCGCCGGTTTCAGGATCAACTCGGGCTTCTAGCATGAGCCAGCCAGGTTCTGTCGGTTGCGACGCCTGGCGCAGGGTTTGCCGGCATCGCGAGGGGCACGTCCCGCTTCCGGGGCGCGACAAAACCCTAACAAGAGCCGCATCGACGAACTGTTCGAACCATTCCGCAGGCTGCACACAGCGGGAACCGGGTCAGCCGACAGCTGTGCGCCTATCGCCTTCGAGGGTGATTGAGAGCAGGCGCGGTTACGAGGCTAGGCGGTCGGGCCGGCATGCCGGCGTGTCGGCGTGTCGGCGCCCGCTAGTCTGCAAGTATTGACCTCTGTCACGGCCAAGGAGCATCACGACCAGGGAGCATCTTGTGGCCTCACGTCTCAACCCGTACATCAGCTTCGCCGGCAACGCCCGGCAAGCCATGGAGTTCTACAAGCGCGTCTTCGGCGGCACCTTGACGTTGAGCACCTTCGGTGAATTCGGCGGGCAGGACCCCGGGGACGCAGACAAGATCATGCACGGCATGCTCGAGACCGGCAGCGGATTCACGCTCATGGGCGCCGACACCCCAGCTGGGATGGAACACAACCCCGGGAACAGCATCGCGGTGAGCCTGAGCGGGGACGACGTCGACGAGCTGCGCGGCTACTGGGAGAAGCTGTCCGACGGCGGCACCGTGTCGGTCTCCCTGGAGAAGCAGATGTGGGGCGATGAGTTCGGCGCGTGCGTGGACCAGTTCGGCATCGCCTGGATGGTCAACATCGGCCAGCCGCAGGCCTGATCCGCCCCTGCTGATGTCGGCGTCGCGGGGGCGATGCGGTCTCGCACGACGAGCCCCGTCTTGGACCTCTGTACAGCGCGCAGGCGGCTCCTACCTGTGGGTTGGGCTCGCCACGTGGCTAGCCTGGGGCGGTTCATCGGTGGCTATGCCCCGTACCGCCCAGGCCCTGGCGGTGAGCGGGATAGATCCGTGCGGGCTGGAGGGTAGGCGGACACGCAGCAGGTCGCGGAGGGCGTGGCGGTGCTCTTCGGTCAGGGACACGGCGTAGGCGGGTGCCGGACCTTGGCCGCCGAGGAACGGCTTCCAGTAGTCGTCGAAATCGGCGAACACGGTCGGTACCTCGATTGCCTGGACTTCCACGTTGTCCAGGCCGGCATCCGCCCACAGTGCGCGGAGTGGCTCCGGCCGGCACAGCGGGAAGCGACGAGCTTCGTCCAGTTCGGCTGCGGCAGGGTCGAGGGTGGCAGCGGCGTCCCAGAAGTACCGCATCATGGCCATGCCCTCGGCATAGTCCCAGACATAGGCAGCGGCTAGGCCGCCCGATGTGGCGACCCGGGCGAATTCGGTCGCGGTGCGGCGCGGGTCGGGTACGAAGTTGAGCGCCAGCCCGCTGACCACGGCGTCGAAACGGCGGTCGGGCAGCGGCAGCGACCGTGCGTCGCCGACGCGGAAGCTTGACCGCGTGTCAACGATCCGAGCACGAGCGTTGGCCAGGAATCCTTCGGACGTATCCACGCCGACGACCTGGGCGGGGTCGGCCACGGCCAGTACCGTCGCCGTCAATGCCCCTGTGCCACAGCCCACATCCAGCCAATACCGGCCCGCCGGCACGTCCAGCCAGCGCAGGAACGCTTCCGCGACGCGGCGACTCCACCGGCCCACGTACACCTCGTACGCGTCGCCAACCGCCCATACCTCGTGCACCACGTAGTGACAATACGACCGTTGCCGGTCACAGCCCTAGGAGTGCACTCGTCTGCCGCTGACGGTGCGAGCATCGGCGGGGGCTAGGCCGACGAGATGAGTGGCGGGTGGCCCCGAGAGATCTTGCGGGTCGAGCGATGAGTCCTCGTCGGCCGACCGGTCTACACCGGTGACCGCAACGCGAAGGGAACGATGATGACCGACGTTCAGAAGCAGGTCCAGGAGACCATCGACCAGCTGGTCGAATCGGGCGCCGAGCGCGGTGTGCAGGTCGCGGTGTACCGAAACGGTGAGCTGGTGGTCGACGCCGTCGCGGGTGTCGCCGACCCGGCGACCGGACATCGGGTCAGGTCGGACACACCGTTCTACAACTTCTCGATCGGTAAGGGTGCGGCCACGACCGTGGCACACGTGCTCGCCGAGCGCGGGCTCTTCGGGTACGACACCCCGATCGTGGAGCTCTGGCCGGAGTTCGGCGCCCACGGCAAGCACACCGTCACCGTGCGGCACGTCCTGACCCACTCGGCCGGTGTACCAGGCATACCGCTGAACACCACGCCGGAGGATCTGTGCGACTGGGACAAGATGTGTACGGCGATCGCCGATGCGCAGCTGTGGTGGGAACCGGGCACCAAGGTCGGCTATCACGCTTACACGTTCGGCTATATCGTGGGCGAGATCGTCCGCCGGGCCACCGGCAAACCGATCTCGCAGGTCCTTCGGGAGGATGTGGCCGCGCCGCTGAGGGCGGCCGATGAGCTCTACTTCGGCATGCCGGAGTCCGAGCACGGCAGGCTGGCTCGGTTGGAGGACGCCGAGGACGCCGCCGAGACGATGTCGTCGATGCCCGAGGATCTTCCGATGTTCAAGGCCGGACCGGTGAGACTGTTCCCGACGGCCCAGCTGGGCAACCGTAGCGACATCCTCGCTGCCGACATCCCTGCGGGCGGCAAGACCTCCGCCCGTGCCATCGCACGCATGTATGCCGCGTTGCTCGGCGAGGTGGACGGGGTCCGGCTGGTCTCGCCGGAACGGCTCCGCCAAGCAACGGCCGTTGCGACGAGCGGCGTCGATGAAGTCTTCGGCATGCCGTCCTCGTGGGGGCTCGGCTACTCGATCGGCCTTCCCGGTTCTACGGTTCAGGACACTCCCACCGCGTTCGGGCTGGGCGGTGCCGGCGGGAGCTTTGCGTACGGGGACACCGCCACCGGTGTCGCGTTCGGGTTGACCAAGAACAGGCTCACTGCCGATTTCAACACGGCCACCCGGATCACCCAGCTTGTGACCAGGGCCATCGCAGACAGCTAGCGCCGTGGTGGCAGGACAGGCGCAGCACGACCGCAGCAAGCCTGGCGGGCTGCACGTCGTAGCACCAGTAAAGAAGTAGCCGACGAGTGGACGTCCGTTCACGGCGGACGTGTTTACGGGAGGTGGGAATGGCCCTGCGTCGGTTGTGGTGGTGTCCGGGAGAGGCGGACGTGCGCGGCGGAGGGCGACGCGACGAACTCGACGCATTGGTAGCCGTCTGGGCCGCCGCTGTCGAAGTGGTCGAACAGCCGTTCGCCGCTGCCGAGCAGGATGGGCATGATCACCACGTGCAGGTCGTCGATCAGGCCCGCGCGGAGGTACTGCTGGATGGTGGCGACACCACCACCGAGCCTGACGTCATGTCCGTCGGCGGCGTCGAGCGCTCGCTCCAGCGCCGCCTCGATGCCGTCATCGACGAAGTGGAACGTGGTTCCGCCCTGCAACGTGATGGACGCACGGGGATGGTGGGTGAGGACGAAAACCTGGTGATGGTATGGCGGGTTGTCGCCCCACCAGCCGGTCCATTGGTCGCCACCCCACGGTCCTCGGATCGGGCCGAACATGTTGCGTCCCATGATGGTGGCGCCGATGCCTACCTCGCCCTGCGCGACGAACTCGTCGTCGAGGCCCTCATCGCCACCGTCCAGGCCCATCATCTGACGACCGGTGCGGGTTGCGAACACCCATTCGTGCAGTCCATGACCGCCCACACCGAGCGGATTGTTGAGGCTCTGCGTGGGGCCGGCGGCATACCCGTCGAGTGAGATCGAGAAGTTGTGCACGCGTAGCTTCGACATGGTGCTTTCCTCATTTCGGTCACGGACCCGTGGTCTAGCAGACCGGCTCCCAGTTCAGACCCGCCCAGGCCTTGAAACTCATCGCTCCTGCCCACCTGTCGGCCTCGAACTCACGGCTTTCGACAAATGCATTGTCATGCGATGCGCGTGCTCCGCCTCAGATGTCGTCGTCCGACCGCGCCGATGGCCAGTTGGCGAGGCATTCGCGGTGTCGCGATGTACCGTCCGCACATGTACGAAACGCCTGCGGACCTCGCTCACCTACAGCGGCTGCTCGACGACAGCTACAACAGAGGTGCCTTCTACTTCGGATCTTCGCCGGAATCGGTCCGCTTGCGTCACATCGGCCAACGGCCACAGGTCAGCGCTACTCACCTCCCCGGCGAGGACCTGGCAGTCACTGTCCACGGTCGAGCAGTTCCTATTGACGTGCGCAATAAGTCAGAGGCCGGTTTCCGCCGGGCCCTGCTGGATGTCTACGTCCCGCGCTACGGCCCGAAATGGGAAGAGTTCCTTAACTCCGGCCCTGTCTATGCGCGGATCGACGCGGACCGGATGTTCACGCTCAGCATGGACGCCACGCGATAGGCGTCAACATGGCGATCCCGGGCTCGGGTACTAGGCTGGATGTCGGTGAGGACACGATCAGTCCCCGCGCCGGTGTCTGGAGGGCCAGATGCGTATCAGCGATGTACTTCGTGTCAAGGGTGGACAGGTCGTCACGGTCACTCCCGATACCGACGTGCGGCAACTGCTCACCGTGCTCGCGCAACACCGAATCGGCGCCGTCGTGGTCTCTCAGGATGGCATATCGGTCGACGGAATCGTCAGTGAGCGGGACATCGTTCGGGCGCTGGCCGAGCGAGGCGCAGCGGTGATGTCTGAGCCGGTCACGGCTATCCATACGGCCGAGGTGCACACTGTCGCGCCAGAGTCCCACCTCGAGGAGGTCATGCGGATCATGACCGAGCACCGGGTCCGGCACGTGCCGGTGCTAGTGGACGGCGGCTTGCGAGGAATCGTCAGCATCGGCGACGTCGTGAAGAGCCGTATCGATGAGCTCGAAAGTGAACGGACGGCATTGACCAACTACATCTCGGGTACCCGCTAGCGAGTCGGCTCGGCTTTCGGTAGGTGGACGGACGGCGGAACGCCGCTGGCTGGCTACTCCCTGTCGCCTTCAATGAGGACGCCGAGGCCGTCGAGGACGCATTGAAGCCCGAATTCGTAGGCGTGTGCGGGGCTGTAGGCGCCACGGTGAGCCGCGCCTGCGGCGGCGCCGACTCGGGCGGCGGTGGGGTGCTTCGTCTCGTCGAAGACGCGCGCCAGGAAGGGTGCATTCACCGCCCACCACTGCTCATCACTCATGGCGCTGTTTCGCTGGATGGCGACAGCTTCCGCGGCCGAGCGCGCGGAGGCTTGGACGAAGCTCAGTAGGTAGGTCAGAGCGGCGTCCATTTCGACGTCGTCGAGCCCGAGCCCCGCGAAGGCCGTCAGTTCGTGCTCGTACTTGGCCATCAGGCCAGGCCCCAACGGCGGGCGGCTGGTGGAGATCGTCGCCGCCCACCGGTGCTGGTCGTACAAGTCGCGGTTCTCCTGGGCGACCACTTCGACCCGCATCCGCCACGGCTTGTCGGACAGGTCCGTCCGCGCCATTTGGGCGTAGACCGTGTCGAGCATCAGGTCGAGCAACTCGGCCTTGCCCGGGACATAGGTGTAGAGCGACATCGGCGCGACACCGAGCGCTTGGGCGACCCGGCGCATCGTCACAGCCTGGACACCTTCGGCGTCTGCCACCTCGATGGCCGTCGCGACAATCCGATCCACGGTCAGGCCCTGCCGGGGGCCTCGCTGGGTGCCCCTGGCGTTGGCATCGCGCCACAGAAGCTCCAGGATCCGTGCTGGGTCACCAGCGGTGCTCCCGTCGTTCGCCATTGGATCGTCCCTCCGACTGTCTCGTACTAAGTACACTGTACAATGTACGAGGATCTACATTCACACCGACCTCGACCGGGAGGGCCTCGTGGAGATCAGCTCATCGGCCGTATCGCTCAACGTCGAAGACGTCACCGCGTCCAGCAAGTTCCTGGCCACCCATTTCGGGTTCCGGGAGGAGATGGCTGCTGACGGCTTCGCCTCCCTTACCCGTGACGATGCCGGGATGAGCGTCGTCTTCCTCAGGCGGGGCCTGAAGTCGCTGCCGGAGGACCAGCGCAACGACCACGCGGCCGGACTGATCCTCGCCTTCGTCGTCGACGACCTCGAAGGTGAGCTGGCCCGCCTGCAGGCCGAGGGCGTCCCCATAACCATGCCGCTGACCGTCGAGGAGTGGGGAGAGCGCGCCTTTCAGGTAAGAGATCCAAACGGCGTCATCATCCAACTCGTCGACTGGAACGCGCCTACCGGCAACTGACTGACGGCCGGTGCGGCGGGTGCACCGCCGCTCCAGCCGTCCCGCCAGCGAAACCGAACTCGTTCAGCTCGGCTGCTCGTCGAGGAAGGCGAGGGTGGCCCCGGTGAAGAGTGGCGAGCTGAAGATGTTGTAGTGGGTCAGGCCGGGCAGGATCGCTAGCGCGTGACCACCCTTCGGTCGGCCCTCGCCCATCCAGCCACCGTCGCGCAGGCCGCCGTCGAGCAGGTTGAAGACCTCGACATAATGGCTCGGCGGCGCCATGTCGGCATCGGCGGCGACGACAAGCGTCGGCACCTGGAGACCGCGAACCTCCTCGGTGAAGTCGAAGTCCTTCGACATCAACTCGCCGATCTTGTCCAGCAGTCGCGGGAAGTCCTCCGGGCGCGGCGCGACCCGCTGGTAGAGCTCGTACATCGGCGTGTCCTTCATGAACTCGGCGGCGGCCGCGCTCACCTGGCCCTGCTGCGCGCGCATCTCCGGGTAGATCGCGTCGGTCCGGATGTTCGCCGAGACCGCGACGAGCCGGCCGACCTTGGCCGGGTACTTCGCCGCGATGCGGAGCGCCACCCCACCGCCGAGCGAGTAGCCCACGACGTCCGGCTTGTCGAGCCCGAGGTGGTCGATGAGCGCCCCGATGTCATCGGCCATGAGCCGGATGTCGATCGGTCGGTCGATATCGGCGGTCCGGCCGTGACCTTGCAGGTCGACGGCGATGACCTGGTGGCGCTCGGCCAGTGCGGGAAGGACCGGCCCGAACATCTCGCCCGACCCGAGTCCACCGTGCAGCAGGATCAATGGCCGACCGGCCCCGTGCGTCTCGAAGTAGAGGTTGATGCCATTGACCTCAGCGTACTGGCCGGTGCCCTCGGCGTCCGCTGTCCAATCGGTGGCGGTCACGGTGATGCTCCTCGCTTCCTCGGTGGTGGTGTGATGCTGATACAGACCCCGCATTCGCCTGAAACTCATCGGCGGTGCGACCGGTAAGTTTCCGCCGCGGGTGCCTGCACCACCCTATGTACGCGTCGCTGCACTCGCTGGACGGTGCCGTTGGCGGAGTCCCACGCCGCGTTACGCCCGCGTGACGGCGGCGGGGCGGCGCAGGGCCCGCCGTCAGTCCCGGTCCACGGCAGCGAGGTGTCGAACCAGATGCTCATTGACGGCCTCGGGCTGCTCCAGGGCAATGGAATGACCGGCGTGTGGCACGGTGACGCATCGACCGTTCGGGACCACGTCGGCGATGCGTTGGGACGACAGCGGAGGCGGATAGGCGTGATCCTGCGCGCCGGCGATGGCCAGCACCGGTATGGCCGCGTCGGCAAGTTCGTCGACCACGTTCTTGCGATGGATCACGCCGTACGCGGCGTCCCCGATCGCGGTTGGCAGGCCGAGCATGTACGCACGCCATTCCTGGCGTAGTTCCTCCTTCGCCGGGTCGGTCAATGTCGTGTCGCCGAGCATGATGTACATCAGCGTGTCGATGACGTCCGTGGTGGCGTGTCGCTGCATGTGCTCGACCAGGGGGCCGAACTCCGCGAGCTTGTGTTCCTCCTCGGCCGACGAGCCCAGGGCGACCGCCGAGCGCAGCAGTTCGGGCCGCCGTGCGGCCAGGCGCAAGGCGACGAACCCGCCCATCGAGTTGCCGAGGACGTGACAGGGTGCCAGGTCGAGATGTTCGATGAGTGCTGCGGCGTCCTCGGTGAGGGTGTCCATGTCCAGTAACTCCTGCGGTGCCGGCGCGCTCTCGCCCTGGCCGCGGTTGTCGTACACGACTACCCGGTAGTCGGCGGAGAAGCGCTCGACCTGGTGCCGGAACATACTGCGGTTGAAGAACAGTGAGTGGCTGAAGAGCAGTGCGACGCCGTTGCGTGGGCCGGTGTCGTCGTAGGCCAGTGTCGTCCCGTTCACCGTTGCGGTGGGCACCATTTGCCTCCATACCATCGAACGAATGAGACAAACGTCGATTTTGTCGCGCCGTTGCTGCTCTGGCAAGACCGGCCGTGAGCGCTCGGCATGGAGAACGCGAGCTGTTCGAGCGGGAGCCCCGCCGCGCGGGATGACGGTGCGACGAGGCGGGTCGACGCAGCTGGACGTCGCCGGTGGCGTACGGTGCGATGGATCATGCGTACCCGCCTCGTTGCCGCCGCCATCGCCACGCTGTTCCTTCTCGCGGGCTTCGGGTGTGGCCGAACGACAGTCGTGCCGACCGGTGACTCTTCGCCGGCCCCGGCGCCGTCGCGCCCGCCTGACCCGTCGTCGGCCGCGTCTTCCCTTTGTCAGGACGGGTGGGACTGCGCGCAGCTGGCACGGTTCGAGGCAGGTGCGGCGTACGCCAGGGAACGCCCCGGCCGCATGGGCGTGGTGATCCGCGACCGCGAGAGGGGCGCTGTCTGGCGCACCGGCGCCACCGGTGATGCGGCGTGGACCGGATCCACGATCAAGGTGGCGATCGCCGCCACGCTGCTCGAACGTCAGCGCGCCGGGGGAATCCGGCTCACCGCTTCCGATCGCCAGGCGATGTCCGACATGCTGCGGATCTCGTCCAACGACGCGACAGACACGCTGTGGAACCGGTACGACGGCCCGCAGATGCTCGACCGGTTCCGCGCCGGGTACGGGATGGCCGCGCTGTCGGTAGTGGACGGCCGCGAAACGTACTGGCGCAACCTGCGCTGCACCGCCGACGACCTCGACCAGCTGATGACCTACGTCCTCGGCGACCATCTGCACGCCGACGACCGCGCCTACCTGGTCAACGCGCTTCGGGGAGTGGCCGACAACCAGCACTGGGGCGTGTGGGCGGCGGGGTCGCAGCTACAGCCGGGCAACAAGGACGGGTGGGCGGTCAAACCGGATCCGGGCGGCGAGCACTGGATCACCCACACCGTCGGCTTCGCCGGGCCCGCCGAGCGGTACGTGGTGGTGGTGATGTACAGCCTGCCGCCCGACGGCACCCTCGACGACGGAGTACACGCGGTGAGCGACGTGGTGGCCACCCTGTTCGGCGGCCGGACCCCGGCGGAGGTCTCGATCCCTGACTAGGCCGGCCGGAAAACTCGGGGACCGGCCGAGCAGCTGGTGGAACCGGCCCGCGCCGAGGGCGGCCGCGCTGGTCCGCACGCCGGTCTCTTGGCGCCGCGATCCGACCGGTCGGTCCTGACCCACCGCGCTCCATGCCCGTAAAGCGCGAATCCGGTTCGGTTTCGGCACCTACCAATGGGTAGGCACGGGTCCTATGGGTCGGCTGACGATCGGTGTGATCATTCCTGCATACAACGAGGCGCCCACCGTGGGTCAGGTGGTCGAGGTGGCCAGACGGGTGCGGCTCGTCGACGAGCTGGTGGTCGTTGACGACGGCTCGGAAGACGGCACCGCGGAGGTGGCGGCCGCACATGGCGCCCGGGTGGTGGCCGCCGAGCACCGCGGCAAGGGGGAGACCCTGCTGGCCGGGGCGCGTGCCATCGATGCCGACATCCTGGTCCTGCTCGACGCCGACCTCACCGGCCTACGCCCGGAGCACGTCGACAGGCTGGCACGTGCCGTGGCCGAGGAGGACGCCGTGATGGCGCTCGGCCTGTTCGACCGTGGTCCCTGGCTCAACTGGGTGTTCCTGCGACTGCTGCCGCGCCTGACCGGGGAACGTGCCCTGCGGCGCGAGCTGCTGCTGTCGCTGGAACCGGCCGACGTGCGGGGATACCGGATCGAGGCGGCGCTCAACTCGTGTGTCGCCGAGCGTCGCGGGGTGGTCCGCGCGTTCGTCCTGGACGGCATGTTCCACCGCACGAAGGAGGAGAAGGAGAGCTTCGCGCTGGTGGGCTTCGCCCGCAAGATGGCCATGCTCAGCGTCGCGGGGTGGGAGTACGTCGCATATCGCCTGCGACGGCTGGGCTGAACGTCATCTCGCCCTCGGCATCCGTGGTCGACCAGTCCGGATCGAGGGCCGGGGCGACCAGTCGACGAGCGGTGCCGTGGTAGCTCCACGTGAGCGTGGGTCGGTCGTTCGGCCAGGTCAACCGGTAGTCGAGCCGGCCGCCGTAGACCGGCGCGGCGCGTACCTCCAGGTCGGCGCCGTGCCACTCCGGCGGTAGCAGCGACAGTACCGCCGTGCGTCCATCAGGCAGGTCGCGGACCAGCATGGCCCGCACGAAGCTGAGGAAATCGGCGGCTGCCCAGCCGTGGTGGCCGTCGCCCATGCAGCCGCCCCCCGTCTGCGGATGGATCGCCTCGGGCCACGTGTACGTCGGCGTTGCCGCGTCCAGGAGCCACCGCAGCCGTTCCCAGGCCACCAGGTCGCCCTGCAGCAGCTCCACGAACGCCAGTTGCAACGTGAGGTAGGTGCCGAGGCCGGTATGGGCGATCGCCTGGTAGAACGCAGGGCCGATGGTGAAGTGCTCGCGGAGCAGTTCCACCGTGCCGACGACGCGGGGGTCGTCGGCGTCGAGCAGCTCCAACGGGTAGCAGGCGACGAGCGAACCGATCATGCCAGCGTCGACGCGGCGGTTCGGCCCGGCCGGCAGGTACGGGCGTGCGGCGTCCCGGGTCGCTCGCTCGATCGAGGCAAGGATGTCGGCACGGTACCGCTTCGCGGCCGCGCGCCAGCGCTTGGCGTGGGCGGCGTCTCCCACCACGTCGGCGAGGTACGCCGCGTCGTACAGCCCGCGGAGAGCCCAGAAGTTGTCCCAGTAGTAGACGTCGTACGGCCCGAGGTGCTCGGCG